>NZ_CP111037.1:300000-394338 GCF_026248685.1 Haladaptatus caseinilyticus
TCACCGTCCGAACCGGATACGGTGGGTTCCGGAAGCGTGAGGACGACCAACGCGCCGATGGTTGTCAACACGCCAGCGAGGAGAAACGGTAGTGCGGACCAACGTTCGTAGAGGACGCCGCCGACGAGGGCGGAGAGTGCTGCTGAAGCGTAGAAGACGCCAGTACCTCTGCCACGGACGCGAGTGTACGAGTCGGTCGCGTGATGGTCCACGAGGGTATCGTAAAGCCACGCGTCGGTGCTTCCGGAGCGGAACGTCGCGGCGACACCCCAAAACCCCCAACAGAAGACGAATCCGACGAGCGAATCGGCGAACGCGAACCCGAAATGCGTCACGGAGATGAGAACGGAACCGACGAAGAGGCTGTTTCGGCGCCCGATTAGGTCGCCGACGTAGCCCGTCGGAATCTCGCCGAGAAGCGTTCCGGCGAAGAACATCCCTGCGGCGAACCCGACGCCCGCGAGGTCGAGACCCTGCGCGAGTGCGTGAACCGTGAGGATCGGGTAGACGAACCCACCGGAGGTGAGGGCACGATAGCTGTAAAACCGGTGGACGAGCAAATCGACGGAGGAGTGAGCGTGTCGTGACATCGAGAGCGGTGTTCGGTTTCGAGAATGCAGAGGGGGGATAATAATCGCTCGTCGAAACACGACACCGTTTGGCAGCAGAACCATCCGAGGGCGGACCGAGCGAAACTTTATATTCGAAAACGAAGCAATCGATGGGGATGGCCGACGAAACCGTGAATCCCGAACGTCACTACAAGGGCCACCCTTCTCCGGCAAACCTCCGCGAAATCGCGGGGTTCTTCCTGAAAATCGGAGTCGTAGGGTTCGGCGGACCGTTGGTTCACATCGCCATGATGGAAGACGAACTCGTGGGAGAGGGGAGTCGGCAGTGGACGGACGAATCGACGTTCATGGAGGGACTTGCCATCTGCAACATGCTTCCGGGGCCAGCATCGACGCAACTGGGGATATTTATGGGATGGGTCCGCGGTGGAACTCCGGGTGCGGTGGTCGCCGGGGCGTGTTTCATGCTCCCCGCATTCGCGATCATCGTCGCGCTCTCGTATCTCTACTTCGCCTACGGGGAACTACCGGCGATACGGGATGGTCTTCTGTACGCGATCAATCCGGTCGTCATCGGCCTTATCGTCGGGTCAGCCTACTCAATGGCTCGGAGCGCATTGGGTGCGGCTGAAACCGACCTATCGTTCGAAATCGGCGACGATTCGTGGAGCGTTGACGTAAGACTCCTCTTTCTGTTGGTCGCTGCACTCGTCGCAACCATCCTGTTCAATCCGAATCCGGTGTTGGAGTTCGCGGTGGCTGGATTCGTCGCGCTCCTTATCTATCGATGGTCGTGGGTCGCGTCGAATCTCGGCCGGATGTCGCTCACAGCAGCGATCAGTATCACACTCGCGGGATTGTATTTCAGCCGGGACAAAATCGTCGAGTTCGCGTCCTCACGGGCGAAGGGAACCGGCTGGTACGCTGCCGTCGCCAGCATCGCCGGAGCGCTGTGGGCGAACACCTGGGTGAAACTCGTCCTGTTCATGCTCTACACGGGATCGTTCATCTACGGTGGTGGTTTGGTACTCATCCCGTTTATCGAGAAATACGTCGTCGACGAATTCGGCTGGATGGACACCGCGACCTTCGTGGATGGCATCGCACTCGGCCAACTAACCCCCGGGCCCGTGGTAATGACGACCGCGTTCGTCGGGTACGAGCTCTTCCTCTCGCAGGGCATCCCGATGGCAGTCTTCGGCGCGTTCGTCGCCGCTTTCGCGGCGTTCGCACCCTCGTTCGTCTTCATTGTGGCGATGTTTCCCTATGTTGCGAGGGTTCGTGACAACCCGCAAATCAGAACCGCGCTCGTCGGCATTAACGCCGCAGTCGTCGGTGCGATTTTGGGTGCGACAGTCTCATTAGCCCAGGAGGCAATCGTAGACCCGCTGACCACGATGGTTGCGTTCGGTACCTTCGTGCTGTTCGTCCGCGGAGTCAAGGCTGTGACCCTCATCCTCGGTGGTGGCGTAATCGGGATCGTCGCGTACTATCTGCTCTAAACCTATTTTGAGTCTTTTGCGTGGCGGATGTCCGGGTAGATAGCTAGAAAGCTATCCAAAAATATTTCCGAATAGTTAGTTAGGTGGGTAGAAATACAGTCGAACCGTTCGGCGGACAATTCCGGAAGGAATGTGGGGAAACAGCATGGCTAAGGCTGAATCGAGCGTATCGATATCCATGAGAATGCTCGTCGATGGGGAGTGGAAAGACGCGTACGAGACGACGAACGAGGAGGGTGAGTTCGAGCGACAGACCACGACGTTCCGGGAGTGGGTCGAAGCCGACGAGGACGCCGAATTTTCGGCCGAATCGGGACGATATCACCTCTACGTCTCGTACGCCTGTCCGTGGGCACATCGAACGCTCATCACGAGAGTACTAAAGGGACTGGATGCCGCGATTTCGGTGTCGGTAGTGGACCCGTACCGCCAAAACGATGGATGGGAGTTTTCCCCCGACCGAATCGGCTGTACCGCTGACACCGTCAACGGGACGGAGTATTTGCGGGACGTGTACGTCCAAGCGGACCGGGAATTTACGGGACGCGTGACTGTACCAGTGCTGTGGGACACGGAGCGAGAAACCATCGTCAACAACGAGTCGGTGGAAATCATGCGGATGCTGGACACCGAATTCGATGACGTAGCGGAGCGAGACGTGACGTTCTATTCCGAGGAATACCGCGACGAAATCGATGACACCATCGAGGCGATTTACGAACCCATCAACAACGGTGTCTATCGGGCGGGGTTCGCGAACACCCAAGCCGCATACGAAAGCGCAGTGACCGAGTTGTTCGACGCGCTTGACCACTGGGAGGGCGTCCTCGCCGACCAGCGCTTTCTCGCTGGACCGGAATTGACGGAAGCCGATTTCGCCATGTTCACTACGCTCGTGCGCTTCGATGCAGTGTACGAGACGCACTTCAAGTGCAACCTGCGACGCATCGTTGACTATCCGAACCTGTGGAATTACTTAAAAGAGCTGTACCAACTGCCCGGTATTGCCGAAACGGTCCGAATGGATCACATCAAAGAACACTACTACCGAAGCCATACGGATATCAACCCGAAACAGATCGTTCCGAAGGGACCGAAACTCGACCTCGGTGAAACACACGACCGGGGTTCGTTGGCGGGCGGTCCTCCCGAGGGACTTCGACGGTAAATATCGCCGGTTGATACGGTTCGAAGAACGGTCGGTCTTCAGCAGTCACGGTTACGCACGCTCGTCATCCCGGAGTTTTCGCCGCTGAATCTTCCCTGTCGTCGTCTGGGGAAGTTCGGCGACGAACTCGATATCACGTGGGTATTCGT
The DNA here is from genome assembly GCF_026248685.1 of Haladaptatus caseinilyticus. NCBI lineage: Archaea > Methanobacteriati > Methanobacteriota > Halobacteria > Halobacteriales > Haladaptataceae > Haladaptatus > Haladaptatus caseinilyticus. Next base: position 303,392 of record NZ_CP111037.1, read on the forward strand.
ATTTCGCCAATCGGTCGCGCACGAGCGTTCGCAGTTCCTGCCGGAAAGAATCGCTTCCCTTACGGGTCGAGACCGGTTGCACGTACGCCTTGACGATTTCGCCACGGGTTTCATCCGGGACGCCGATGACGCCGACCTGCTCCACGTCCGGGTGTTCGAGTATCGCGCTTTCGACCTCTCCAGGACCGACACGATACCCGCTCGTGATTATGACGTCATCGTCGCGTGATTTAAACCAGAAATAGCCGTCCTCGTCGCGATAACCGAGGTCGCCCGTCAAGTGCCACCCATCGACGGTTACCGCCGCGGTTTGTTCGGGCTGGTTCCAATACGCCTCGAAAACGACGGGGTCGTTACCTCGCTTGACCGCAATCATGCCCACGTCGCCGACGGCTTTTTTCTCGCCGGAGTTGGGGTCGATAATCGCAACCTCGTGACCGGGAACCGGTTTGCCCATGCTTCCGGCGCGAACGGGGAACCAGTCGCTACAGTTCGAGACCAACAAGTTCGCTTCAGTTTGGCCGTATAGTTCGTTAACCGAGACCCCATCCAACTCCTCCGCAGCCCATTCGATGATTTCGGGTGTGAGCGGCTCACCGCCGGAGCAGATGCTGTCGAGCGCCAAATCATACGTTTTTACTGGCTCTTCGACGCTCATCATCATTCGAATCGCAGTGGGTGGAAGGAACGTGTGTGTGACCGAAAATCGTTCCAGCAGTTCGTACGCGGTTTGGACGTCAAAACCGCCCATCGGATAGCCGACTACGGAGTGACCGTAATGCCACGCTGGGAACACTAAATCGCCGAGCGCACCGATCCACGCCCAATCCGCTGGCGTCCAGTAGACCGGAGTTTCATCGGGAACATTCGAATCCGTATCGGTCCGTTCGAAATACATGTGAAACGCGGGACAGTGTCCGAGCCAGACGTCGTGCGTGTGGAGAACTCCTTTCGGCGGACCAGTCGAACCGCTCGTGTAGATGATGATGGCGGGGGTGTCGGGAGTCGTCTCCGCGATGTCGAACGAACGCGGACGCCCGGCTCGAAACTCGTCGAAGTCGTGGCTAGCGTGGTTCCCGGTCGAATCGGCTCCATCGATTTCGATGACGTGTTCCAACGCCGGACAGTCGTCCCGAACCGTATCGAGCGTGTCGTAGACGGTGGAATCGACGACGGCGACTTTGGCACCGCTGTCGTTCAATCGATAGCGCAACGAGTCGTCACCGAACAGAATCGAGAGGGGGAGCGAAATAGCGCCGATTTTCCAGCAAGCGAGATGAGTTAGCGGATTCACCGGTTTCTGCGGGGCGATAACCGCAACACGGTCGCCATACTCGACGCCGAGTGCGGTCAGTCCGTGTGCGAGTTGGTTGGAGAGAACGTCCAGATCGTGGAACGAGAAAGTCTCGTGCCGACCGTCAGGATAGCACTGTTCGAGCGCGATCGAATCGGTATCGTCGTGCTTGCGAAGCAGGTCGAAGGCGAGATTGTAATCTTTCGGTATATTCCACGTAAACGTCGTTCTCGCTTCTTCGTGGGAGGAACCGGCAGGGGAGAGATGCCAAGACATGGCAGTATATTCGAGAGCTACTCGTATAAGTTCGCACGTCGCATCATGAGAGTATCCGTCACTGCCAGCGGATTTATTGTGATACGGGAGCAGTGATCTGCATGAACCACACCGGAGACGACCTCAACAACGAATTCGACTTCGACGGAGAACTACCGAGATCGGTAGATAGAGCCGCAATCGAGCGGATGCGGACCGTCGCCCGAATTTTCGATGACCTCGTTCGCGTCCCCGGAACTGATTTCCGCGTCGGAATCGACCCGATTCTCGGCGCACTACCGGTGGCAGGGGACGTAATCAGTGCCGGACTCTCGTTGTATATCGTCCTCGAAGCTGGCCGATTGGGCGTTTCGTTTACGACCCTCCTGCGAATGATCGCGAACGTGAGTATCGATGTCGTCGGTGGGGCGATTCCGATAGTCGGCGGTATCGTCGATGCGGTCTGGAAGGCGAACAAACGCAATCTCGAACTGGTATTGGACGAACTTGCAGGGAACCCGGAGAGCGATGGATTCGAAGGCGAAGACGAAGTTATCGAAATCGAAGTAGAATAGCGGCCGAGAAGCCGTACAGGACCCTTTCGGGATCGACCGTTCTAATAACCGCGGCAGCGAGCATCGTTCGCCACCACACTTCGGGGTCCGTTTCAACATCGTTCGTCTATCCCAGCGTTCGAACCGGGATTCGGACCGGAGTCCCCTCGCTCCCCTAGCACGGTAAACACCGCCCGATCCGGTCGGGAAAGGGTCGCTGAAACGACGGCATGGTCCGTGTCAATGCGGCTATCACACACCGGTGACCAGTTACCATCGTAGCGCCACAGCCGGAGCTTTCGCTCGATAACGTCGGCGTCGGAAACGGCGCGTCGGTCGTACTCGAATTGCGCATCGAGCATACCAGCAGCTGTCGTTCTACTGATGACGAGCGACCGGCCGAAAGCCACTCGTTTCGTCGGGTGCGACGGAAGCGGCGGTCGCCTCGTCGAATCGAGCGCGATATCCGTCCCGACGAACGAAAGTCGTGTTTCATCGAGTGAAACGTGCGTCGCATCGAGATTCGACTCCCGCTCTGCGAAGATCGTCCAGTTGTCGTTGTTTGCTGTCGTTACGTCCTCGAGTCGGGCGTCGGAGCCGTTGAGGTAGATTCCGGCGCTCGTCGCTCCCGAGACGGATTCGTTACCTGCCGTGGTTTCGATCGTCGTGTTGGAAAGTCGGGTTGCGGTCGTCTCGACCAGCGCGGCGCCGATGAACTCGTTTCCGCTGATTTCGCTTTCGGAGAGCGTGCTGCGACGAGATTCGAGGAAGTTGATGCCGACGAAATCGTTTTTCGCCGTAATGTTACCCATCGAAACGCCGTGCGACCGAACGACGCTGATCCCGAGGAAGTTCGAGCTGGCGTTCGCGTCGTTCAATCTGGCGTTCGTGGTATTCTCGACACCGAAACCGACCCGGTTGGAGACGGCCGAAACGTTCGCAAGCGAACTGCCGGTCGCATTGTCGGCGAAGAAGCCGACATTGTTTCCGGCGGCGACACTCCCGCGAACGGTGTCGTTCGCCCCGCGGAGAAAGAATCCGATCTCGTTCGCGGTCGCGACGCTGTTGCTGACGACGATATCGGTGGAACCGACGAACGAGATTCCACCGACGTTGCGCGAGACGTTCGCGTCGGAGAGGCGGGTGTTACGACTGTCGATGGCGAGAACCCCTGCCGACTGCGATGGACGAGGGAACGGGGAGAGTTCGGGTGCGACGTTGTCGGCCGCCGTAATGTTCGTGAGCGTCATGCTCGTCGCTTTTTCGAGACAGATTCCCGTTCGACGGTTGTCGATAGCGACGACGTTCCGAACGGTTCCATCGACGGTGTTCTCGAAATGGATTCCCGTCTCCCATTTCGTGACGGAGAGGTTTCGCACGGTGACGTTCGTGGACTGACGAACGAGAAGACCGTCGGATCCGCCGTTTCCGTTGCTCGCCAGTACATGACCGCGGCCGTCGAGCACGACATCGTCTGCTCGAACTCTGATGCACGTCTCGGCAGGAGTATCCTCGATATCGTCCGAGAGGGCGTACTTACCGGACTCGGAGATGACGGTACAGGAGTCGATTTGCGTGGAATCGGGACGGTCGACGGTACCGTCAACCGCAGCGATTTCGATAGCTCCGCCGGATCCGATAGCAGGTGGGAAAGGGGAGATGACCAGCAAGGCAGCGAAGGAAACGGCCATGAGTTCGATCAGTGCGGTCGGCGATGTCGTTCGCATGGCACATCTATCGTGCGAGGTATGCTTTGTTATTGACCGATAGAGCACTCGAAACTGGGATATTTCGATCTCGTGCGGAAGTAACGGCGGCTACTTCGACAGGATCGAGCGCCGGAGGCCGTCGTGAACAACGGCTCCGAGGGGAATGGGTTGGCCAGGGGCGACCGAATTCGGGAAAACGTATTTTTACGCTCGATGAACAATCTGTCTACATGGTAATGAAAGAATCCGAGGCCGAAATCGAGCGCGGCGATCCGGTGCCGAACTTCCAACTTCGAGGCACGGACGGGGAGAGATACACGCTCGACGACTTCTCAGGATACGAAGCCGTTCTGCTGGTGTTTACCTGCAACCACTGTCCCTACGCACAGGCAAAGTTCGACCTCCTAAACGACATCGCAGCAGAATATGAGGAGGTGGCAGTCGTCGGCGTGAACCCGAACGATGCCGAGGAATACCCCGACGATTCCTTCGAAGCGATGCAGGAGTGGGTCGAGGAGGGACGTATCCAGTACGACGCCTACCTCCACGACGAGACGCAGGACGTGGCGGACGCGTACGGTGCCGTCTGTACCCCGGACCCCTTCCTCCTCCGAAACGAAGGCGACGAGTTCACCCTTGCGTACCACGGACGACTGGACGACGCACTCAATCCCGACGCTGAACCCACCGAGTACCACATCCACGACGCGATCGAGTCGGTGCTTGCGGGCGAAGACGTCGCGTTGGAGTTCCTCCCGTCGCGGGGTTGTTCGATCAAGTGGAAGTGACTCCGCTGTGAGAGCCACGAGCGAGGTAACACTCACGTCAGGAAGCGACACGGATGTAACCGAATCGATTGGGCGTCGGCTATAACTCGGCGACCATCGTAATCGGGAACATGTCCGAACAAACAGACGACACGACAGGAACTGCCGTTTCCGAGACGACCGCCTTTAGAGTCGCCCGACTCCTGTACGGGGGCGTTCTCGTACTGACTGCCATCTCGGGACTTCGAAATATCGACGCGCAGGCAGGCTACGCCGAATCCAAGGGAATTCCGTTGCCGGAAGAGTCGGTCGTCTCCTCGCACGGCCTGCTACTTCTCGGCGGAATCGGTATCAGTATCTGGCGCCTCCCCGCGCTCGCAGCCAGCGCCGTCGTCGCGTTCTTCGTCGGCGTGACCCCGACGATACACGACTACTGGGCACACGACGGACAGGAGCGGCAGAACGAGCGAAACCACTTCCTGAAAAACGCCGCCCTCGCGGGTGCGGCCCTCGCGTTCCTTGGGGTCGGGGAGAAAAAGAAGTAGAAGTTCGACTGCTCGGCCGTAGCGACCGACCGCATCTGCCGGAAGTGGCTCAGCGACGAACCCGTTCGACGCGCTTTTGCCCCCGTTCTTTTACTTGGTCGAATCGAGCGCGAGCGACCGGACGTTTTTCGCCGACGACCGCACCGACGAACGCACCGACGGCGCCGCCAGTGCTTGCCGCTCTGCTACTGATGAGTCCACCGAGACCACCGCCGATTGCCCCTCCGATTGCTGCGTGACGAGCACGACTGATAGCGCGCTCGATGCGAATGGAACGCATGTCTAAAGCTAACGTCGTACAAACGGATAAATGATTCCTGAGAAAAAGACCGACGGACTGCCGCATCCCGTCGTAATTCACGGGATGTCGTTCGGATTGCTGAGCACGGGCCACGTAATCACCGTCACAAACCTTTAGGCCGAAACCACACGAACCCAGACGCAACGTGCCTGCACTCGAAGACCCCCTCGAAATCGGGGGTGTCGAACTGCCGAACCGCCTCTACCGCGCACCGCTACTCGAATGTGCCGGAAACGGCCCAAACGCGGTGGACACGCTAATTCGGGAACTCGAACCGGCCGCCGAGTCCGGAGTCGGCCTGATATGTCAGGGTGCGACGATCGTTCGTGGGGAAGGTGGCTGTGCCGCGCCGGGAATGACTCACGTTCACGACCCGAAATTCGTCTCGAAATTGGGCCGACTGACGGACGCGATCCACGGCCACGGGAGTAGGATTTTCGTTCAGTTGGAACACGGCGGGCTTCGGAGCATGGAGACGTGGCATGCGGGCTATCGCGCCGAAAATCCGAACGTACGACAACTCGCCGTTTCGCGCCCACCTACCGTGCTCCGGGCACTCAGCCGAATCGGATTCCTGTCCTACGATGCACACGTCCTCAGCACCGAGGAGGTGTATGACCTCGCTGCCGATTTCGGTCGGAGCGCCGAGTATGCCATCGACGCGGGCTACGACGGTGTTCACATCGCCGGGGCGAACATGGGAATCGTCCAGCAGTTCCTCTCACCGTTTTACAACCGTCGAGACGACGAGTTCGGCGGATCGCTCGCCGAACGAACGAAATTCCTCGAAGTCGTTCACGGCGAGATTCGAAAACGCGTCGGCTCCGACGTGCCGATCGTGACGAAAGTGCCCGCCGAGACCACCGCACCGCCATTCGTTCGTCGGCATCTCTCCCTTAGCGACGGGGTTCGAATCTGCGATCGACTGGCGGAGGTTGGGTTCGACGCCCTGGTTCCGGTACAGGCATCCGTGTTCTGGGACGCGAGCATCGTGCGTGGCGCGTTTCCCGCTCGTGCGTGGCGTGACGAGCGATTCCGCGATGGCTATGCTGAGGCGTTCGGAAGCAAGACTCGGGGCGGTCTCGTCGCCGCGCTCAACTGGATACAATCGAGAAAATACGATTTCGAACCAGCCTGGAACCGGCCGTTTACCCGCCGGGTGACGGAACGAACTTCCGTTCCAGTGCTCGCGGAGGGCGGCATCCGAACCCGAGACGGGATCGATCGGCTACTCACGCATGGCGACTGTGACGCGGTCGGAATGGGACGCCCGTTTTACGCCGAGCCGCGACTTCCGGCGCGAATTCTCGAAACGGATGTCGAAAACGACCGAGCAGCGCGCGTCATCTGCGAGAACTGTAACAACTGTACCGTCCCACAGGCAACCGGCGCTCACGGTGTGTGCCGAACACCGGATGTCCTCGAAAAACGAGGGACACTGCGGAAGGCAGGTGCCTACGGCCGGGGAGGCTCAGACAGCGAACGTTGACCACCCGATGGAGTCGTAACGGGTATTCCACGGGGGACCCAATCAGGGAGCAGTGACCGACGAGGATATCGAGATTTCGGACGTATTTGACGCCGTCGAGGACATCGGTCGGCCGGTGCTCACCGCGGAGGAAGTCGCTCGGGTACTCGGCTGTTCCCACGAGGAAGCGAATCGTGCACTGGAACGGCTCGCGAACGAACAGGAAGTCTCCCGTCTCGACGTGGAGCGCGACCCAGTCGTCTGGTTTCCGACGGAGTGGGAACGATTGGCCGACCGTGAACGAATCGTCGTCTTTCCGAAACGACGAGAAATCATCGCCGACCATCCCCGGCAGTTCACTCGGGCGCAACTCTCGCAGTTCGCGCACCTAACGGACACGACTCGTACCGGTGGGTACAGCTATCGGATCCGTCAAGAGGATATCTGGTCCGCGCCGTACGACTCGCTCGAGACACTGATGCGAACGGTCAGACAGGTCCTACCGGAACCGTCGCCGGATTTGGAGGCGTTCGTCGAACAGCAGTGGAAACGCGCCAAGCAGTTCCGTCTATACACCCACGAGGACGACTACGTCGTTCTCGAAGCCGCGAGCGATGACCTCATGGGAAACGTTGCACGACAGAAATTGGACGATAGCCACTTGCGTGCGCCGCTTTCGGATAACGAGAGTTGGGTGGCGGCAGAAAAGGTCGCGGAGGTCAAACGAATCCTCTACGAGGCGGGGTATCCAGTACAGGACGAGCGGGAGTTGGAATCGGGCGACGAACTGGACATCGATTGCTCGCTCGATCTGCGCAAATACCAGCGTGCGTGGGTGGAGGAGTTCGTGGACCTCAAATCCGGCGTCCTCGTCGGTCCGCCAGGAAGTGGAAAAACGGTTGCCGCGATGGGCGTTCTCGAAGCGATTTCAGGCGAAACGTTGGTCCTGGTTCCGAGTAGGGAGCTCGCCGGACAGTGGCGCGAGGAACTGCTGACTCACACCAGCCTCGCTCCGGAACAGGTCGGCGAATATCATGGCGGTGAAAAGAACGTCCGCCCGGTGACGATTGCGACCTACCAGACCGCAGGAATGGACAGGCATCGCCAGTTGTTCGATCAGCGACGCTGGGGTCTCATCGTATATGATGAATGCCAGCACATTCCAAGCCGGGTCTTCCGCCGAAGTGCGAACCTCCAGAGCAAACATCGGCTCGGACTGTCTGCCACCCCCGTTCGAGAGGACGACAAGGAAAAGGACATCTTCACCCTGATCGGTCCACCGATCGGGACGGATTGGGACGCCCTGTTCGAAGCCGGGTTCGTCGCCGAACCGGAGGTAGAAATCAGGTACGTCAGTTGGGACGACGAAACGTATCACGGCGAGTACGCCGACGCCGACCAGCGCGGAAAGCGTCAGGTGGCCGCATCGAACCCCGCGAAAGTGGACGAAATCCGCTATCTATTGGCCGAACACCCCACCGCGAAAGCGTTGGTGTTTGTGGAGTATCTGGAACAAGGAGCCGACATCTCGGAGGCGCTCTCCGTCCCGTTCATTAGCGGGGAGATGCCCCATCCGGAACGCGAGCGCCACTTACAGGCGTTCCGTGATGGCCGCCTCGACACGCTCGTCATCTCCCGCGTCGGGGACGAAGGGATCGACCTGCCGGATGCCGAACTCGCGGTCGTCGCCTCCGGACTCGGCGGGTCACGGCGACAAGGTGCGCAGCGCGCCGGGAGGACCATGCGTCCGGCGGGGCGTGCCCGAATGTACGTGCTGGCGACCCGCGGAACGCGCGAGGAGGAGTTCGCTCGTCAACAGTTGCGTCATCTCGCGTCGAAAGGAATCCGGATTCAAGAGACGGTCGCGAAGGAAACGCTCGCGGAAGGGAAGAATACGGAAGAAACGGTTTCGGAGGAGTAGTTCTCGGAACCGATTTCGTGGATGTCGAAGTGATGGGGTGTCGGGAGAGCACATAGCACACGGAGTCAGACACACCGCAACTGCGCAGCTGCAAAGGGAGCGAATTCAGTATACCTACGAGTGATAAGGGGGTAAAAGGTGGCAACAACTCATAACCGACTGAGAAGCGTGTGGGTGGTATGTCTTCTGGGAGGAGATCCGCGATACCGCTCCGGATACTGGTCGTCACGGTCGTAATCGGTACCGTATTTTCGATGTCCGTAATGGCACACCCACCTGCAAACATACCGAATCAAGTCACACCGACCGCCGACATCGAGTACACCTGCAACAACGTGACCGTGTCGGTCGAACCGAAATGGGTCACGTACAGCCTCGTCGTCTACTATCGAGACACAGTAACGGGTGACGAAGGGAAAGCGTTGCTCGGGCCGATGAATGGAACCGTGGTCGAACCCTATGGCCCGGAGATCCTGTTTACGAGCGTGGAAGTGGTAGTCAACGGGAATACGATAGCGACCGATTACATATTGGCACGGTGTACGCCCGAAACGAGCGAGCGAATACGTTCGGAAAGGTTGGAAAGCGAAATCGACCGTGAAGCGGTCGTATTCGCCGACGGCTCACGGAATCCCGTACCGGTCGCGATCGCGACAACGTGATCGTCCGACGAAATCTCGTCCGACTCCGACAGGTGGCGAATTCCCGCCAACGTGGTCGCGGAAGCGGGTTCGACACAGATACCGGCGCGACGGGCGAACTGACGCTTGGCGTCGAGGATCGCATCGTCAGGGACGGAGACCACCGCCCCACCCGCTTCACGAACGGCCGCGAGGACGCGGTTCCCACTGGGGGGTTCGGCGTTTGCGATGGAGTACGCGACCGTTTCGTCGCCCTCGACGGAACAGACTTCGTCCGCGTTAGCACGAAACGCCCGTGCGATAGGGTCACAGGCGGACGCCTGTACGAAGTACAGTCGCGGAAACGAGTCGAGCAGGCCCGCAACGCGGAGGTCTCGGAGTCCCTTCCAGATGGCACTCGCGTGGCCGCCGCTACTGACCGGCGCAACGATCGCATCGGGCGCGTCGCGGGATTCCGGAATATCGATACCGGCGAACGACGACCCCCCTGAGGGTTCGTCGTGAGGGGTCGCAAACGCTTCACAGATTTCGAGCGCCGTTGTCTTCTGGCCTGCCACTCGATAGGGGGTATCGGAGTTGACGAACCGAATGCCCGGTAGTTCCAGGCTATCATAATAAAGCCGACCGTATCGTCCTTTCACTTGTACGAGTTCAGGGCCATACTGCGCGATATGTCCGAGTCGTTCCGGCGGGATGTCGTCGGGGACGAGGACGAAGCAATCGACACCGACACTGGCCGACATCGCGGACATGCTCATCGCCATGTTTCCGTGTGAAACGGTTCCGATCCAGTTACCGTTCGCGTCGGTATTCGTACCCATTTCGAGGGCGGATGCGACGCCGACCGCACTGCCGCGGTCCTTGAACGTTCCCGTTGGATTCGCACTCTCGTCCTTGACCCAGAGCTTGCACCCTGCGTAGTCGTCAATCTTGTCGGTCCGGATGAGCGGCGTTCCCCCCCACCGCCGAACCGACACCCGCCAACTTGTCGGTTGGAAGCAAATCGGAGTACCGCCACATACCCGGGTCCGACGACCCTGACGACGGCCACGAAAAACCGTCCGCATCGGTTTTCAACCAGAGTGGTTCACCACACGCACAGCGCGCACCAGCGGTCGCTTCATTGCCACACCGATAACAGACGAGCGTCATCGAAGTACATCCTCGTAGCGTTGTTTCGCGCGCTCCGCGCCGTGGATGAGATAGTCCATATCGATACCGACGACCTGGAAGTCGAATCCCGTTTCCGCCCACCGTTCAACGTCCTCCGGATCGAGTGCGATAGTTCCGACGGCAGTATCCGACTCACCGACTGCGTCCAAGACAGCGGAAATTTCGGTGTCGAGCGAATCCGTCTCGCCGAACTGACCCAGCGACGCCGAAAGGTCCGTCGGACCGACGAACAGTGCATCGACGCCATCCACGGCCGCGATAGATCCCACGTGTCCCACGCCCTTTGCCGATTCTATCTGCACCATCACGAGGAGTTCGTCGTTCGCACGTTCGAAGTAATCATCCAGCTCGAGTCCATACGCCGATGCCCGCGAACCGGCAACGCCTCGAACCCCATCCGGAGGGTAGCGCGTCGCTTCGACCACCGAACGGGCTTGTTCTGCCGTCTCTATCATAGGAGCGATTACACCGGAAACACCGGTGTCGAGGGCCCGCTTGATTCGGGTCGGATCGTCGTCGGGCAAGCGGACGATCGATTTCGTCTCGCCGTTCGCCGCATCCACGGCGCGGACGAGGTTTTCGACGGTCGAAATCGACATCGAGGAGTGTTCTGCATCGATGACGACGAAGTCGAAGCCGAGTTCACCGCTTATCTCGGCGACTGCCGGATGTCCGATCGTAACCCACGTTCCGACGACGGGATCACCCGCATGCACCGCGCGTCTGAGTTCGGTCATACGTCTTCCGACGTTCGGAGGGGAAAAATAGCTGTGCAGTGTGTCAACTTTCGTCCAGTCATTTTAAGAGAATAATCGTTGCTTCGCTCCGGTCAGTCCGCTCCTGTTACACTGTAAATGACGAATAGGTAGCCGACAGTCGAAACGCCGTAGTTCACCGTCAAAAGTACACGGCTGTTTTGGAAGTCGTACAGGAACGCGCTGACCGTCGTTGCGATAGCGGCCGCGACGAGTATCGAAAAGCCGATACAGAGGACGAGCATGGACCGACGATTGGTCTGCAGATACGCTCGCATCGCTAGCCCCACCATGGTAAGGCCCGTCATCGCGAGGACGGCACTGAGTATGATATAGGTGATTTCGATAGGTTGCATGTGGTGAGTCCCCCTTTGTGCTCGTCACCTACAATTCAGGCTATCGATTTAAAATTATTCAATACATATAGTTAGTAATTGGACAAGATATGAGTCCAACAGTTAGATACGGGGATTGTATCGACGGGCAGGCGAAAAACATGGCGATCGGATGAAAAGCGTCAGGCGATGGAGTTTACGAACGATGGAGCGCCGCCGCGACCTTCTCGATCGGGTGTGGCGGACGCGTTCCGCGACCTTCGAACTGAGTTCGACAGGACGCGCCGGGAGCGACGACGGTTTCGGCGTCGCTCTCGTCCACTTGTTCGAACAGGATTCGCCCGATGGCCTGTGAGAGGTCGTACTGGTCGGTGCGGTAGCCGAAGCTGCCCGCCATGCCACAACACCCGCTGTCCAGCGGGTCGACCTCGTAGCCCGCCCGCCTGAGGACGCCGACGGCGTGGTGATCCGTACGAACGGCCTTTTGATTACAGTGGCCGTGATAGGCGAGCGATTCATCGACGGCACCGAACTCGATGTCATCGTCCAATCGGTTGCGGTCGATGAACTCACAGACGCTGAAGGTGTTCGACGCGACCGTTTCGACGGCCGAATCGGAGAGCAAATCACGGTATTCGTCCTGGAACATTACCGCATCGGACGGTTCCACGAAGACGACCGACCAACCATCATCGACGCGATTTTCGAGGAGCGAAACGTTCGTTTGCGCCTTTTCGCGCGCATCGTCCAAGAAGCCTTCCGAATAGGCGGCACGGCCGGTCGCCGAAAGGTCGTCCGGAACCTGCACATGAACGCCCGCGGCTTCGAGCACCCGAACGGCGGCTTTTCCTGGTTCCGGATAGCTGTAGTTCGTGAACGTGTCCGGAACGAAGAGGACGCGCTCGCTGGCGATATCGGGTGGGATTTGGGCCCCACGAGATTCGAACCATTCGGTGAACGTCTCGCTAGCGAATCGCGGCAGGTCGCGTTCGGGTGCGATTCCGAGCGTTTTTTCCGCGAAGAATCCCGTTCCTGGCAGTTTCGTGACCCAGTTCGAAATGGGTGCAAGTGCGCTTCCGAGGGCCGAAACGCGCTCCGCCTCGGCGAAAAACCGGTCGCGGAGACTCGCGCCCTGTTTTTGATGACGGGCGTGTTTTACCTCGGCTTTCAGTTTTGCGAGGTCCACCCCGGTCGGACAATCGCGAGCACACCCCTTACACCCGAGACAGAGATCCAACACCTCACGTTGGAACTGGTCGGTGTGCAGTTCATCGGCCGGGAGTTCACCGCTGATTGCGGCCCGGAGAAGGTTTGCCCGTCCTCGTGTCGTCGTCATCTCGTCTTTCATGCCGCGGTAGGACGGACACATCGTCTCGCTCCCGGTTTGCCGACAAGTCCCACAACCGTTACATAGTTCGACGAGGTGTGAGAAGCCTCCCTCATCGGAAAAATCCTGAACCGTTCGTAGTTCTAGCGATGAGTATTCGGGACCGTATCTGAGATGTTCGCGCATATCCGCTTCGTCGTCGCGAAAGACGACCTTTCCGGGGTTCAGTCGCCAATCCGGGTCGAATGCGGTTTTGAGGTCCTTGAACGCGTTCCAGAGTTGCGGGCCGTACAGTTTCGGGTTGAACTCCGTTCTGGCCAGGCCGTCACCGTGTTCGCCGGAGAACGACCCATGATGGGAGAGGACGAGCGACGTTACGTCCTCGGCGATGGAATGCATCGTCTCGATGCCATCGGCGTCTTTCAAGTTCAGAATCGGTCGGATATGGAGGGTACCGCTTCCGGCGTGTGCGAAGTAGGCCGCAGTGGTATCGTGGTCGTCCAGAATCGCCATGAACTCCCGAACGTACTCGGCCAACTCTTCGGGGGGAACCGAGGCATCTTCGATGAAGGGGTACGGTTTCGGGTCACCCTCCATACTCATCAAAAGCGGAATCGCCGCTTTCCGGAGTTTCCAGAGGCGCGCCTGGTCGTCGTCCGAATAGGCCTCCAGCACGTCGAAGGCGTCGCCAGCGTGGACAAAGTGAGCGTTCGTCTCCGCGATGGCGTCCTCGAAATCCGAGTGGAGTTCGGAATCGAACTCCAACATTAGACCCGCCTCCGCGTTCTCCGGAATCGGGTCGGCGTACTCGGCAAATTCGGTCGATTCACGGGCCAGGCGGAACACCTCGTCGTCCATCAGTTCGACGGCGCTCGCGTCGAATTCGAGTGCGTCGGGCACTGCGGAGAGCGCGGAAACGAGGTCGTCGTAGCAGTAGAGCGCGAGCGCGGTGTCTTTGGGGCGTGATACCAAATCGAGCGTCGCGCCGACGACGACCCCCAAGGTCCCTTCAGCTCCGACGAACAGTTTCGAGAGGTTCATGTACGTCTCACCGTCTCGCTCGTAAACGACCTTGTGGAGGTTGTACCCGCTGACGGAACGCTTGAGTGTGGGATAGCGCGATTCGATTTCGTCGTCGTTTTCGGCGACCAGTTTCCGGACGGTTCGATACAGTTCCGCCTCCCGGTCGTCCTTATCGACGATTGTGTCCCATTCGTCGCCGTCAACTTCGATTTCGCGGGTGTGAATCAACGACCCGTCGGCGAGCACGACGTCCAGTTCCGCGGTGTATTCGTCCGTGATACCATACCGAACCGAGTGCGCGCCGGTCGAGTTGTTTCCGATACCGCCACCAATGGTTGCGCGGTTCGAGGACGCGGGGTCGGGCGCAAATTTTAATCCCCATCGAGAGAGATGGTCGTCCAAATCGTCCTGTACGACGCCGGGTTCCACGATTGCCTGTCGGGATTCGGTATCCACGTCGAGTATGTCGTCCATGTGGCGAGAGAAGTCGAGGATGATACAGTCCGTGCCGACCGTTTGTCCGGCGAGCGATGATCCAGCACCACGCGGAAGAACTGGCGCGTCGTGTGTTTGTGCGATGCGAATCGCTGCCTGTACGTCTTCGATGCCTGTCGGAAAAACCACACCTGCAGGAAGCGCTTGGTAAATACTCCCGTCGGTGGCGTACAGCAGTTGTGTGTACTTGTCGAACCGAACTTCGCCGTCGATGGTGGAACGAAGGTCGGAGGCGAGTTCGGGGTGAACTTCCTGTGGTTCGTGACCGAGTGACTCGCGGTACGTTTCGAAGTCGGGAGTTTCGTCCCGTGTTTCCATGTTAGAGAAAAGCAGACAGACGGACATAAATCCGATGCAGATTTGTAGGAATAAATTCGTTAGAAGAGAGACACATAAATTATTATATATGAATCGGTCAATCCGCGGCGTTGTCTGACATGAGAAGTCCGATACCATGCAGTCACTGGACGACGCAGTCCTAATTTCGCGGGGGTCACGCACGAGACGTGACGGGTGGGAAACTATCTTCGTAGTTTGGATAAAGACGAATATAGTCAAATAATCTACAATCCAGGACGGTAGTAAGGGAATAGAATGCATGAGTTCAAATCGCAAGCAAGCGACAAGGCGAGCTCGATTTGGCCATCACTCTTTTGTCTGTTGCATGAATCTGTAGTATTAGGGAGAACCATGCACGACCTGACTGGTTTCCAGCGAGACTTGCTGTACGTCATCGCTGGACTAGACGAACCCCACGGCCTCGCCATCAAAGAAGAACTCGAAGCTTACTACGAGAAAGAGATCCATCATGGGCGACTGTACCCCAATCTCGACTCACTCGTGGATAAAGGGCTGGTCGAGAAGGGGCAGCGAGACCGTCGGACTAACTACTACACGCTTACCCGACGCGGGGCACGCGAGATAGAGGCACGCCGAGAGTGGGAAGAGCAGTACGTCGGCGAGGACCTCGCGCAGACCCAAACCGTCTAAGGAGACAACGCAGTCCCAAGAACCGCGGCGTCGAGTGCTTTGACGTGTCCGAGCACCGGACTCGCCTCGTGGATTACGTAGCTATCGCCGGATTCCTCGAGGACGCCGAGATTTGTAAGCCGATCGACGTGCATCCACATCGATTTTCTGGATTCACCGACGAGTTCGTGAAGCGTGTCTTGTGTGAGTTCGTCGTTCGAGTCGGTCGAGAGAAGCGCATCTAACATCAACCGAACTACCTCCGGACTGGCAATGTCGCGGAAGCCATCTTCGGCACCGTGTTCGTCGGCAGTGACGCGCAGTCGCTCGGCCGTCTGTGCGACAACGCTCTGGTTGTTTGGACGATACGCCCCGTCTACTTCCCGAAAGACAGCGAGTTCGACGAGGTCATCCAACCGTCGCTCGACATGGTCTGTACTCTGGTCGAGTTCGTGCGCGAGTTCGTCAGCCTTCCACTCGCCACCTGTTGCGGCAGCGAGGCGAACGAGTTCGCGGGTGGCGTCGTCGCGCGTCAAAAAGAGCCAGCCGGAAGGGTAAGCCAGTCTTGCCGCTCGAATTCCTTCTTCGTCTGCGAGCGCCCACATCTCGTCTTCGTTGTGGGCAGTGCGGAGTGTCCAATCGCGGGCATCTGCGTGGAGCGCCATTAGTTTGCATCTGTGCGTAATGGTATTTAATACTGTACCCTGGTTTTCTATCAGGTTGGAGTCGATTCACACGAAACTGACCACGTGATGTCCGAGAGAGCGGAAAGCCGACGATATATTGCACGGAGCCCCTCCGAGCGCGTGTCAGGAAGAACGTGTAATTCCACGGACTCGTACCGAACGACGACGCGAAACGTCGTATCTCGGTTGTGATCATGAACCAGATACATCGGGACGGGAAGATCGAACCAATCGCCGTAGGTGTACGGTTCGTCGTCCAACACGTTCCGCACGAGCGTCGTCAGCTGCTTCTCGGAGCACTCGGTCCCGGGCGACAGGCGAAAGATCGTCTCCCCTTCGTAGCTGACACCGCCACCGCGCGGATATCGGCGGCGTGGCCGGTGTGGAATCGAAAACGATGGGGACGTATCGTCTGCCATCCTCCCTCAATATGCCGTCATCCGTTAAATAGTTCAGCCACGGGAGCGAACAAAAATGGCGCTCCCGGAGACACAGATCACCGCTACGACGTGACCGATGAGGGCGACAACGAGCAGGTCGTATCCCCAGACGAATGGAACGAGGACAAGTTGTATGACCGCGAATCCGATAACGATCGAATCGACCTGCCGAAGTTGGGTTCGCGTCGAATCATCCGGTTGGTGACGAACCGCCACCCAGAATCCCGTAACACTGGACCACCACGCAGTACCGATTCGGTAGCAAACGTCCCAGAGGACGAGAAGGGTGAGAAACACGGCCGGAATCGGCGGTCGGGTACCGAGAAGCGATTCGAGCAGTGGTGTCCCACCCTGTCGAGGATTGTAAACGAACAGATACGTAATAAGTCCGATGTAGGAAAACAGACCGAGAACGACCTCGATACTCGACCCAAACAGGAGTTTCCTATAAGCAGATGGTGTCGTCAGTTTTCGAATCCGTCGGGAGATCGTGAGCATCACGGCGCTTCCTGCAGTTGCGACGACCACCGCGGCCGTTCCTGCAGGAACGGCGTTCCAGAGGTCATAGCGCCACGCGAAGATAACGAGCAGGCCTTCGAAAAGAGCGAGCTGAACCGTCAGCGCGAACCAGTCGGGAAACGTAACACCCGGAACCGCATCGACGATGCTCTCGTAGGTCCACTGATACGGGCCGCGATTCATATCGCTCATGCGACTGCCTGCGTAACTGCCTCTTCGAACGGTGTCAATTCGACCGGTACGAGGGACCGAATTCGGTCGTCTTCGACCACCGTCCGCGTCTTCAGACCGAGAATAAGTGGATGCGCAACCTCCTTTGGCACGTCGGTGACGAGATCAACCCAGTAGGCCGATAGTTTCGGTGTCAGCACCGGGACGGGAATCATCGTCGCGCGTTTGTCGAGGATTTCTCCCGTGTTGAGCACCATTTCACCATACGTTAACACGTCCGGACCTCCGATTTCGAACGTCTCGCCCGCCGTCTCAGGGGTGTCGAGAACGCCGACGAGGTACGCGACGACATCGTCGATGGCGATGGGTTGGCAGTTCGTTCGAACCCACCGTGGCGTGATCATCAACGGAAGACGCTCCGCTAACTGTTGGACGATGCGAAAGCTCACGCTACCGTCCCCGATGATGATGGCGGCTCGAAGAACAGTGAGGTCGAACGCTCCGTTCGAGAGGATGTGTTCGACTTCGCGACGTGATTTGAGGTGGTCGGACAGAGTTGCTCGCTCTCCACCAAGACCACTGAGATAGACGACGCGCGAAACGTCCGTTCCGCGTGTCGCATCGACGAAGTTTCGTGCCGCAGTTCGGTCCTGTTCCATGAAATCACCGTCTTCGCCCATCGAATGAACCAGATAGTACGCGGCATCCACGCCGTCGAAAACGCCGCGAAGACTCGCACGGTCGTTCAGGTCGGCTTCGACGACAGAAACACCGTCCGGCGGGTCGTAGGACGAAGCGTCACGAACTAATGCGACCACGTCCTCATCGTGTGTGACGAGTTCGGGGACGAGATGGCGACCGACGAATCCGGTCGCTCCGGCGACAAGTACCGTCATTATAGATACTGAGTACGCTAGCGTTCAAAAGCTATCGGGCAACCCGTGAGGTTATGATTCGTCCGTGCGACAGTTCAATATGGACTGGCTTTTCCTCGTCGCCATCGCCCTTCTTATCGCTGGCGTCCTCGGAAGCGTCCTCCCCCTCCTACCCGCAGTTCCGCTGTCGCTCGCCGGAATCTACGCCTACTGGTGGGGGACGGGATTTTCCGAACCCGGGCTCCCTTTCGTCGTTGGAGCGACTATCGTCGGCGTCGTCGCGTTCGTCGCGGAGCACACGGCGAGCGCCGTTTCGGCCAAAGCGAGCGGCGGGTGTCGTCGGTTTGATCGCGTTGGTAGTTACCGGGCCGGTCGGAATGATTGTCGGGGTCGCGCTCGCGACATTCATGGTCGAATTGTATCGTACACAGGACGCGAAGAAAGGCGCGAAAACCGCCACCTACGCCGTGGCCGGTCTGTTCGCCTCAGTAGTGTTCCAGGTAGTCGTCACGGGGTCACTGCTCGTCGGATTCGTCGTCACGGTGCTGATTTGACGCGGGATTTTTGTCTCCTGGCCTCGTTTCCATGGCTATGCGTGTGACTCCCGCCCTCTTGGTTATCTGTCTCGTCGTCCTCGCCGGTTGTACGGGGGGTCTCGGAATCGGCTCCGATGGACCGATGCAGACGGAGAAACGATCCAATTCGTCAGCGACAACCAATACGGACGGCAACATATCGGCCGCATTCGTCGCGAACGATGGACGAACGAACGTGACGCTGGAAGTGGCGAATTCGGACGGCGAGCGAACCCGAGGGCTCATGTATCGAGAGTCGCTTCCCCAGAACCACGGCATGGTGTTCGTTTTCGAGTCAGCACAGCCGCAGTCGTTCTGGATGAAAAACACCGTAATTCCGCTCGACATCATCTTCATCGCACCGAACGGAACCGTCATAAACGTGGAACATGCCGACCCGCAACCGGATGCCAATGAGTTAGATCTCAGGAGTTATCGGAGCGACGCACCGGCTAAGTACGTGGTCGAAATGCGTCAAGGATTCGCCAACAGAACCGGAATCGAACCGGGGACGAAGTTCAAGTTCGATGGAAAACGCCCGTCGACCGAAAGCTAGATTTATTTTCCCCAACCACAGTGGTGATTCAGAACTGTTACCACGACACAAGGTGAACCACGGGTGGAGATGAGAGGGATGGAGATTCGACCCGCGAACGAGGGAGATTTCGGGGCGATTCGGCGAATCGCACACCGAGCATGGAGCGAGGCGTACAACGACATTTTAAACGACGAGACCATTACCGAAACCGTGTCGGCGTGGTATTCGAACGACTCGTTGACGGATGCCCTCGACAGACCTGGTACCGCCTTTCTCGTCGCAGTTACCGGCGAGGAGCTCGTTGGATTCTGTCACGCAGTCTGTCACGAGGACGAAGGGGACGTTCTTCGCCTCTACGTGGACCCGGACGATTGGGGAGATGGCGTCGGAACCGCGCTCCACGAACGACTGCGCGAGGACTTCGAAGATTTCAGCATGAAACGGATTCGGGCGATGGTGCTCGCGGACAACGACATCGGCAACGAGTTCTACCGGGGATTGGGATTCGAGAAAACTGACGAAGCCGAAGTCGAGATGGGTGGGAAGGCGTACGCGGAGAACGTCTATACGTACGCACTCTGATCGAATAGGAACACAAAGCATATACATCATGGTAGACAAGTCAAAGATAACTCAAGTATGAGTACACGAGGTTTTCTTTCGGACTACGTACTCAGCTACTGCTCCGGTTTTCACGGCTACTCGACAGTCGACCAATCGTCATCGAACAGCTGATACGTGCTGGCGATATTGAAAAGAAGTTCACGTTTTTCGCCACCAGCCTCGAGTGAACGTGCAGCCGCGTGAGCCACTTGCGAATACTGTATCGTCCCTTCACTGACTTTCACGTGATCGGAGCCGAACTCACCGTCGGAAAACGATGCGTGAATCGCGGCTCGTTGATACTGTTCGACGAGTTCGAACAGTCGCCAATACTCCAGTCCATCCCGGCGTGCGTCTACCATCGCCGAGAGAAGACGGCGTTCGAATCGCGCCTCGGGTGGTTCGAACGCTCCCTCGTCAGCTACGCCGAGCGCGGCCAGAATTTCGTCCGTGTCATCGACGGACATGTTCGGAACCTGTGAAGGCACTTCTTTTATAAATTCTTATATGTAAAGTCCGCATTCAGTCACAGAATCGACAGCTATCCCCGATGATTTTGATACTGCTCGCCGTACCGATGGTCGGGTGGGAACCATGGGAACCGAAGTACGCGACACGACAGATCGGAGTACAGCAAACTCGACGTGGAAAACACTCTTCGCGAGCGGAACAATAATCGCGGTTATCGGCGTCCTTGCCATCTTCTTCCCGTTTTTGGCGGGGGTTACCTTGTCGGTGCTGCTCGGAGCGGCATTGTTAGTCGGTGCGGCGCTTCACGCCGTCCACGCGTTTTCGGCTGGGGATTGGAAAGGCGTTCTGTGGCAGGTGGTGCTCGCAATCGTCTATGCCGTCGCAGGCGTCGCGCTCGTGGTCAACCCCGTCTTCGGCCTGGTTACGCTGACGATACTGGTTATCGCCTATCTCGCGGTAATCGGCGTCGTCGAAATCGTCATGGGAATCGCACTCCGTCCAGAAAAAAATTGGGCGTGGGTCGTCGCCAGCGGCGTCATTTCGCTCCTGCTCGCTGGTCTTCTCTTTGGAGGATGGCCGGGAAGTGCCGAATGGGCGCTCGGACTCCTGTTCGGTGTCAGTCTGCTCACCAGTGGTCTGTCGATGGTTGGCGTCGCCATGGGTGGCAGGGAAGCGGAGCGGGAAATGCCAGCCGGTAGAACGGAACGGGCTACGTAAGGTCTTGGAAGGCCCCGACGAAATCGTCGTGGCCGTCGAGGGTCGAGCGCGCGTCGTCGACGGTTTCCCGAAGTTCATCGACTCGGGTAGAAAGCTGTCGATATTCGTCGCTTTCGGCGAGTTCTTCCTCGGGTTTTTCGGCCTCGAGCACGGCTACTTTCGAAACCAGTGAGAAGTACTCCTGCATCTGATCATCGTACTCGACACGTGTCAACATCCCTTCAACAGTCGTATAGAGATCGTCCTTCGAAACGGGTTTGACGAGGTAATCGTCGAATCCCATCTCGATGATGTCGAAATCGGGCTTGACTGCGGTCACCATGACGACGCGTGAGTGAAGGCCACGGTTTCGGAGTTCCGCAAGCACCTCGTCGCCGGAGAGACCAGGCATACGACGGTCGAGCAGAACGACGACCACCTCATCGTCAAGTAACTCCAACGCCTCGCGGCCCTCGTATGCTCGACGGACATCCAAGGAGTCCTCTAACCACGTCGCGTAGAGATCAGTCACGTCTTTCTCATCATCGACGACAAGAATCGTTGGTTCGTCAACAGACATAATTTATCTTAAGTGTTCAAATTTTGTTAACCCAGGCATTTTGTTAATAGACCATTCGCTATAGCATTTTTATATTTTGTGTTATGGAATCAGGAAAAGTTTCGATCGGATCCACCCATCCTCCATCTTCAATAGAGAGGATCCTCACCGGAATAAATAATTAGATGGGGAGCGAAGGGAGGGATGGAATGTCGAACCCCAGTGGTCGTTTTTGCCGGACGTTCCGGCAGTAACACATCCCAAGAGAAACGGTTTGAACGGCTTCTCGAACTACCACCCAGTGCAAAGCTCGTCTACAGAGTTCTACAAGAAGACGCACCCAAAACACAGCGACAAGTGCGCGATGAAGCGTTGTTACCCGCACGGACAACGCGAGATGCACTCACGAAGCTCAAGGAGAACGATCTCGTAGAAGAACGATTGTACGTTCCCGACGCGCGGAAGCGTCTGTACGCACCGCTTCCGATTACACGACCCGACGACGGAGGAGGGTAGTGACTCGGGAAAACCAAAGATAGACGTGGAAAAATCATTTGCAAGTCGCCATATGGTATAGATAACCACGTGGCGGAATCCTTTTTCATGACGTTCGTTTTCCGCTGCCGATGGTCGATCCGGCTATTTCCGATTCGCCTTTTGTTTACGATCACAGTATATTTCAAACTCGATAGAACGCGCCGACCACTTCATTATCGTTCATGGCATTATTACCAAGTAGGAACATGCCGACGAACGAACGCCCACCGTGGTTACGGAAACGACAACCACGAATCGACCCGTCGAGCCGTCGAGTGGAAACCAACCAATCGGAGCTATACACCCAGCTTCGCACGGAACTAGAAACGCTTCGACAACGACTCGCCGAAACCGAGGCGAAACTCGCAACGCTCGAAAAGGCGTATGACCGCCGAGAACGCCTTATCAGAGCGTGTTCGATGTGCGGTCGTGTCAGCACTCGACCGGGACCGAATGCCGATTGCCCCTACTGTAAAACCGGACGACTCCATCAAGTGTGAAACGGCCAGACTACCGCAGTGTGGAGGGCCACGAACGTTCCGTTGCGGTCATATCTACTCACCGTCTTGGAATGACAGAATATCCATATGTCTGTAAATGATGAGTTTTGTGTCCTCATGAGTGATGAATTTTGTATCCGGTGTGATTCTTCGTTTCGATAATTTCCGAGCGTGTTCGCAGTTCCGTAACGAAAGGAGGGCAACGTGTAGTGCGCCGGTACCTCTCTCCCGACCCGAGGAAATTGTTATGCGGGAACAGGTAGTTGTTAGCGTGTCGCATGAAAAAGCTCATCAACGAACCGTCCGCCGTCGTAGACGAGATGTTGGACGGGATGGTTGCCGCACATCCGGACGAGATTCGGCGACTGCCGGACTCGAAAGTCCTCGTCCGGCAGGATGCCCCGATAGCCGACAAGGTCGCCGTCGTCAGTGGCGGTGGAAGCGGGCATGAACCGACACACGCCGGATACCTCGGACCGGGTATGCTGGACGGGGCGGCGGCGGGCGAGGTGTTCACATCGCCGACCGCCGACGAAATCAGTGAGATGATTCAGGCCTGCGACGCCGGAAAAGGCGTCCTGAATGTCGTGAAAAACTACGAAGGCGACGTGATGAATTTCGAGACCGCTGGCGAGTTGGCCGAGATGGAAAGCGACGTAGAGGTCGCCGAAGTAGTTGTCAACGACGACGTGGCAGTTGAAGATTCGCTGTACACCTCAGGACGACGTGGCGTCTGTGGCACCATCTTCGTCCACAAAGTCGCGGGCGCGATGGCCGACAAGGGCGGAGACTTGGACGACGTCAAGCGTGTCGCACAAAAAGTCATCGACAACGTGGCGACGATGGGAACCGCCCTGACCTCTTGCATCACGCCGGAAAAAGGCGAGCCCACCTTCGACCTCGCGGACGACGAAATCGAACTCGGCATCGGCATTCACGGCGAGCCCGGCGTCGAGCGCGTGGAGATGACGTCCGCGGACGAGATTACGGAACGACTGACCGAACGGGTGTTGGAGGACCTCGTCCCGGAATCGAAATCGGAAGTCGCCACCATCGTCAACGGGATGGGTGGCACCCCGCTGTCGGAACTGTACATCGTGAACCGCAAACTCCAGTCGATACTGGACGACCGCGATTTACGGACATGGGACGCGTGGGTCGGTGACTACATGACCTCGCTCGACATGCAGGGCTGTTCCGTGACGGTGCTCGTACTGGACGACGAACTAAAGGAACTGTTGTCCCATCCGGTCGAAACGCCAGCGTTGACCGTTCAGTAGGGACCTGAAGAGTGGTTTTCGTTTCGCACCAGAACGAGCACTGACGCTCGGGAGAAGCGGTATATCGTGCCGTCCACCCCGGTAGACGGCAGAATACAGGCTTTTTATCATGATTTTATAAAGTAGTGACGGGGAAAGCCGGTGCATAAACCACACACTGTCGACGTCCTAATCGAGCGGGACGGTACACTCGTCCACTAGACTGACCACGAAGTGGCGGCCGGCGATGACGCTGGACCCGGCAGGACGATTCTCCCGTGTTTATGGTAGATCGAAGAGGGGCGTTACGTCGTGCGTGTTCGCCTCAGCAGCCGAAGAACGTGGGGATCTATCGACTCACTGACGGAATCGATGTCCTTCGCCTCTCTATTTCGGTCGCCGACGGAAACACGGAGCCACAGGATACACCGCCTCTTACCATCTGGCACACCGGAAACCCGAACAAACGCTGTAAACCGACCACGTCGGCCACAAAACCTCGATGGATTGATTTCCAAGCGAAAACCATCGTTCACCCGACTCGGGAGAACGCTTTACCCCTCACACCTCGTGCTACCACACCACAGATGGGAACTACCGAACGAGAAGCAATCCGCGACGCAGTCGAACGCATTGCGGACCGGATGGCCGACGAAAAGGAGTACCTGACCGACCTCGACTCGGCCATCGGCGACGCCGACCATGGGGCGAACATGAACCGCGGTTTCCAGGCAGTTCGCGAGAAGATAGCCGAGATGGACGACGCATCGCCCGACGAACTCGTCAAAACAGTTGGAATAACCCTCGTCTCCGAAGTCGGGGGGGCCGCCGGGCCGCTCTACGGGGGATCGTTCATGACCGCCAGCGCGAAACTCGAAGACGGAATCACGGCCGACTCCAGCGTCGCGTTCGCCGAGGCGTTTCTGAACAAGGTAAAAGACAGGGGTGGCGCGTCGGTCGGCGCGAAAACGATGGTCGATGCCATCACACCCGCGGTTCACACCTACAAGAAATCGATCGAGGAGGACGACCTCGAACCGGCAGAGGCTCTGTCGAAGGCGGTCGACGCCTGCGAACGTGGCGTGAATTTTACGACACCGATCAGGGCTTCGAAGGGCAGAGCCTCGTATCTCGGCTGGCGGTCGGTCGGGCACCAGGACCCCGGCGCGACGAGCACCCTGTTCATTTTGGAGGCCATTCGGGATACCGCAGTCGAATATTTGGGAGACGGGAATCTCGAAGCGGATGCGACTTCACCGACGGTTCCTGACGGAAACGAGGCAGGAGAGGAGCGCGACGAAACACAGGAGGAATCGTAGATGGTTGGTCTCGTTATCGTGTCACACAGTGAGCGGGCCGCTGACGGAATCAAGGAAATCGCCGCCGAAATGGCGGGAGACACACAAATCGAAGCCGTTGGTGGCGACGGAGATGGCGGAATCGGGACGAGTGCGACGGAGATTCAGGACGCACTCGATGCGATTTCCGACGGGGAAGCCGTCGTGTTGGTCGACCTCGGAAGCGCGGTGATGAACGCCGAACTCGCGATCGAGATGTCGGCCACCGACGCGGAAATCGCGGACGCCCCGGTTCTCGAAGGTGCGGTCAACGCTGCCGTCTCAGCGACCAGTCCGAAGGCAACCCTCGAATCCGTCCTCGAAGCGGCAAACGAGGCGGGAGAGATTTCGAAGGTATAACCGCTCATCCGACGCCACAGATACGGAGTTACGCGCGTTTCTTCGGCGTGTGTACCGCCGAGCACAGTTCTCTCTATTCGTCCGTCCCCTCCGACAGCAGACGACGAACCTCCGTCCGTGTTTCCGACCGAAGGAGGCGCTCGGCACGTTCTCGCGCATCCTCCGCGTCGATAGTTTCGAGGGTGGATTTCACTTTCGGCACCGTCACGGCACTCATGCTCAACTCGTCCAATCCGAGGCCGACGAGCAGTTCCGTCAGTTCGGGGTCGCCAGCCATCTCGCCGCACATTCCGACCCATGCTCCACCCTCGTGGCTCACTTCGATCGTCCGACGGATCGCACGCAGAACCGGGGGGTGAAGCGGATCGTGCAGGTCGGCAACGTGTTCGTTCTCCCGGTCGGCAGCCATGACGTATTGGGTTAAATCGTTCGTCCCGATACTGCAGAAATCGACGCGGGACGCAAGTGACTCCGCAACGAACACCGACCCGGGCGTCTCTATCATGACGCCGATTTCCGGTATCTTGTGTTCGATTCCATCCTCGATCAGGTCCTCGGCAACGTCTTCCACGAGGGAAAGTGCTGCGTCGAGTTCCTCGACGTGGGAGACGAGCGGGAACATCACGGCCAAATTACCTTCCGACCCTGCGCGAAGCAGAGCGCACAGTTGCGTTTCGAAGAGGTCCGCGTCGCTTCCGAGCGACCGTCGAATTCCGCGGGTCCCCAAAAACGGGTTCCCCTCCTCCGGCGCGTCGAGATACGGAATCTGCTTATCACCGCCAATATCGAGCGTCCGGATGATGACTCGGTCGTTCGGAAACGCCGACAGCGCCTCTACATAGGCGTCATACTGCTCGTCCTCGTCCGGGGGTGCATCGCGGTCGAGGAAGAGGAATTCGGTCCGAAAGAGGCCGATTCCGTCGGCCCCCTGCTCGTTCGCCGTATCGAGTTCGGCGAGGGTGCCGACGTTTCCGGCGACTTCGATTTCCGTTCCATCCGTCGTCGTGACGTGGTTCGGGATTATTTCCGTCTCCTCGTCGCCGACGCGGTTTCGCGCTGATTCGTCCGGATCGATGACGACGAGACCGTCCGTCCCGTCGACCAATACCGGCCGTCCGTCACCGACTTGTCCCAATTCGTCGCCGACGCCGACGACTGCGGGAATACCGAGCGACCGGGCGAAAATCGCGGCGTGTGAGGTTCGTCCGCCGAAGACGGTCGCAAACCCGGCAACCGCTTCGGGGTCGAGTTGCGCCGTATCGCTCGGTCCGAGTCGCTCTGCCAGCAAAACAGCACCGTCGGGGAGGTCACCGAGGTCGGTCCGCTCACGGTCGGTTAGGATTCTCAACAATCGGTCACGAACGTCCCGAAGGTCGTCCGCTCGCTCGGCCATCTGCCCCTCTAGCCCCGCAAGCCGAGCGATAGGGTCTTCGAAGGCCTGTCGAACCGCGTGCGGAGCGGGAAGGCCGTTTTCGATAGCGACTTCGACACTACCAGTGATTTCGGGATCGTCGAGGAACGCCCGATGGGCGTCGAAAATTTCGGCCTCGTCCTCACCGAGGCGGTCGCGTGTTTGATCACGTTCGTCGGCCAATTCGTCGTGGCCACGCTCGCATGCAGCCTCGAACCGAGCGATTTCCTCGTCCGTATCGACCGTTTTCGGGTCCGGGAGTGGAGGTAAGTCGGTTACTCCGCGATGCCAGATCACATTCCCAAATCCGACACGGGGCGTCACACCGGTCCCGGTCAGTTCGACGCTCACGATTCACCCTCCGGTGTGGTGAGGACTGCTTCCAGTGCGTCGAGTGCGACCTCGGCGTCGTCGCCTTCCGCGACGAGGCGAACCGTCTCTCCCTGTCGAGCATCGAGAGTCGTCACCGAAATCATGCTTCGTGCGTTTACTGGGTCGCTTTCGGCTGTTGCGACGGAAATTTCAGCATCGAATTCGTTCGCTGTCGTGACGAATCGTGCTGCGGGTCGGGCATGAAGGCCGTCCTTCGGGACGATGGTTACTGTTCGCTCCATTGCAGTCTCCGTTCTGATACTGTTGAACGGGAACTTGCTTCACCTTATCGCTACCCCCATCGTTCGAGACCCCACTGTGCTCGCGTGTATCCAAGGGCGAACAGCACCGTTCCGACCAGCATGAGTGCCCCTCCGAGCATCGGTTTCCCGACTCGGGTGCCGGGGTTCGAAATGATGACCAGCACGATTCCCGCGACGAGGACGGCCAACCCCGCGAGGGTTATCGGGTCGAGAAATACCAGCCGAAGGTAGTCGACCGTCGAGTGTGTCTGGTCGTCGCTATCCGACACGGTTGACACCTAACTTCCCCCTGTCGGGCGTTCGTGCTCTTCGTCGTGAACCGCCGGCTCTTCCGGCTCGATATCCTGTTCTTCGAGTCGTTTGACGTACCTCCGAGTGAGGACGTCGTAGAGGCCGCCACCGATGAGACCACCGACGATTGTGGAAGTGGTTGGAAGCCACCAGCCCCCGCGTGGTCCCGGGAACGCGATTTCCCCCCATCCGGCGAGATAGCCGAAGATTCGCGGTCCGAGGTCGCGAGCGGGATTCAGTGCCGCCATGCTCACCGGCGCTTCGTACTGAACCAACGCCGCGACGAGGAGACCGATGAGGAACGCCGAGATTGCGGGCGTCGCTCGGGTTCCCATCGGGTTCCAATCGTCCACAAGGGCGAAGATGACCCCCACGAGGATGGCCGTGATGACGACTTCGCTGAAGAACGCTTGCGGAAACGAGACGAGGAACGCCGCCTCCTGAAGGCTGTTGAAATCACCGACCTTTACGCCCGCAAACGCCGGGTTCGGAAAGAACGTCCAGAGGGTCATTCCCGTGATGGAACTCCCCGGTTCACCAGTGACGACGTTGTTCGCCTGGTTGAACTGCCGGTAGTAGCCCGACCACGTGACGAACAGCGTCGCGGCGGCGAGAAACGCCCCGACGATTTGCGAGACGATATAGCCGGGGACGTGTTTCCACGGGAAGTCCCGCCAGACGGCGTTCGCGATCGTCACGGCGGGATTGATGTGACCTTCCGAAACACCACCGACCCAGTAGACCGCGAACATGACCGCGAATCCCCACAGCACGGCCACGCCGAACAGGTCGTATCCGCCGGTCAGCACCGAGACGACGACCGCACCGTCGCCGAGCAGGATGAGGATAAACGTTCCGACAAGTTCGTTTAGGTATTTCGCCCGCCAGTACTCTTCGGCCATCTCACCCACCTCCCTCCTGTGCCCAGTCGAGTGAGCGGGAAACCGCCTCTTTCCAGCGGTCGTGTTTGCGGTCGGCGTCGGCGCTCGCCATCTCGACGGCGAACTCGCGGTCTACCTGCCAGTTGTCCCTGAGGTCGTCCACCGAGTCCCAGTACCCGACCGCGAGCCCGGCAGCGTAGGCGGAACCGAGCGCGGTCGTCTCGTCTACGACCGGGCGGACAATATCGGCACCGAGGATGTCGGCTTGGAGCTGACAGAGGAAGTTGTTCTTCACGGCGCCGCCATCGACCTTTAGCGATTCGACCTCGATGCCGCTGTCGGCTTCCATCGCCTCCGCAACATCGCGAGTCTGGTAGGCGATGGACTCGAGTGTCGCACGGACGATGTGTTCTTTCCGGGTTCCACGCGTCATCCCGACGAGCGTCCCGCGTGCGCGCTGATTCCAGTGCGGTGCACCCAGTCCAGTGAACGCGGGGACCATGAAAACGCCGTCGGTCGAATCGACGTTTCTGGCCATCGACTCGGTTTCGGCCGCGTCGTCGATAAACCCGACATCGACTAGCCATTCGATCGCCGCGCCCGTAACGAAGATGGAGCCTTCGAGGGCGTACTGAACGGGTTCCCCGGACCGCTGGAAACCGACCGTCGTCAGGAGGCCGTGCTCGCTCTCGACCGCTTCCTCGCCCGTGTTGAGCAGGAAGAAGCTGCCAGTTCCGTAGGTGTTTTTCGCGTCACCCGCGTCGAAGCAGGTCTGCCCGAACAGGGCGGCCTGCTGGTCGCCGAAGGCACCTGCTACCGGAACCGCAGCGCCGAGGAACCCGTCCGGATCGGTCGAACCGTACGTTTTGTCGTCGCTGGACGGGCGAACTTCCGGAAGCATCGCCATCGGAACGCCGAACTCAGCACAGAGTTCGGCGTCCCACTCCATCTCGTGGATGTCGAACAACATCGTCCGCGAGGCGTTCGTCACGTCCGTAATGTGCTCACCAGTCAAGTTGTAGATGAGCCACGAATCGATGGTTCCGAATAGGATTTCTCCCTCTTCCGCCCGTTCACGGATGTCTTGAGGTCGAGCACGCTGAAGCTTGATCGGATCTGCGTTGTCGAGCAACCACTCCGCTTTCGTCGCCGAGAAATACGCGTCCGGTTCGAGACCTGTCTTCGACCGCACCATCTCGACTTTGCCTTCGTCCTCGATTCGCTCTACGCGGTCGGTCGTTCGCCGGTCCTGCCAGACGATGGCGTCGTGAACCGGCCGCCCCGAATCGTTGTCCCACAAAAGCGTCGTCTCCCGTTGATTGGTGATGCCGATCGCCTCCAACTGGTCCGCAGTGACTGCGGCCGTATCGAGTGCAGTCGTGACGACGTGCTGTGTGTTCTCCCAGATTTCGAGTGGGTCGTGTTCGACCCATCCCGGTTCCGGATATTTCTGTTCGTGTTTTTCATAGGCGCTAGCGACGACCCGACCGTCGTGGTCGAATAGCATGAATCGGGTGCCGGTCGTCCCTTGGTCAATCGCGCCGACGTATGTATCTGTCATTGTCCCCCCACGGTGCGTCGGTTCGTTCCCCCTCCCGCCGCCGCACCTCTTCAGACAGACGACACGAAGAATAATTACGTTTTCCCACGTCGATATCGCTGAATCGGCCACGTCGAATCGATCGGAGAAGGACCTTACAGGGATTTCCGCATACAGGTGGCCGTACTGGGACAAAGATCGTCGAACTCCGTCGTCCCTCGGATAGTGGAGGGTGCGTCAGCACGCTCGATTTCGACGGAGTCACGCGCGACAAAGAAATCGGCCGCCGTCGTCGGCAGGGATAGAGCGTTTCGACGCCGTCCATAGATGCCCGTTTTTCCAACACGTCACACAGTTCCGTATCCCGTACCACGTGCCGACCGTTCAACAACAACGGATCGTAACAGACCGCCCGTTCCATGGGTTTCGATGCCACCGACGCCGATAGCATCGTTTCCATCGTAGCCGATGTAGGAACAGTTCGGCTTCGACCGAACGTCTCGTGACGGCACCCCGTTTCGCTCCAACAGTGTTTGAACGTATGAGAGAGTGCTGTCATCCGCCCACAGAAGTGTGAGTGTTGCAGCAGTCAAACCGATCGTATACGTGGACGGGAGTAAAATACGTTCATTAGAATACAGTACTCGGTAGCAGTTCAACGGGACGACGGAATCAGCTCGCGTCCGCAATTCGGTCGTACTGGTCGTCGGAGAGTTCGATTTCGACAGCGCCAGCGTTCTCCTCTAATTGGTCGGTCGTCCGCGCGCCGACGATCGGGATACACGAGAAATCGCGCTGTTGGATGAGCCAACGGAGCGCGACCTGTGCCGGTGTCGCACCGAGGTCGTCCGCGATCGACCGAATTTCGTCCAACACCTGCCAGCCGTCTTCGGACATGTAGTAATCCTCGAAGCGGTCGGTGAGGTCGCCGCGTGACCCGTCCGGAACGTCGCCGTCGCGTTCGTATTTGCCCGTCAGGAACCCACCTGCCAGCGGCGAGTAGGGACAAACTGCGAGGTTTCCGTCGGCACACACGTCGAGATAGTCCTGCACGTCGTCACCTACCGCGGCGTGATACATCGGCTGCGTCACGTCGAACCGTTCGAAATCGTTGACGTCGCTTTTCCAGAGCGCCTTGGTCAACTGCCAAGCAGCCATCGAGGATGCGCCGAGGTAGTTGACCTTCCCGTCCTCAACGAGGCCGTTCAAGGTCGAGAGCGTCTCCTCTATCGGCGTCGTCTCGTCCCAGCGGTGGATGTAGTACAGGTCGAGGTAATCGGTTCCGAGACGGTCGAGCGTCCCCTGAATCTGCTTTCGGATGTGTTTGCGCGAGAGCCCCCGTCCGTTCGGGTTTTCGCTTTCGAACGGGAAGTACACCTTCGACGCGATGACGAAATCTTCGCGGTCGTGTTGGGAGAGCCAATCCCCGATCCACTCCTCGCTGGTACCGCTCGGGTCGCCGTAGACGTTTGCGGTATCGATGAAATTGATGCCGTTTTCCCACGCCGTGTCGAGCAACTCGTGAGCCGTCTCGCGGTCGGTTTCGACCGTTCCGTTCGATTCCTTGGCGAATCGCCACGTGCCGAAACACAGTTCTGAGACCTTCGTACCGGTCGCACCGAGGTTCCTGTACTCCATGGGCGGGAGTCGTCGGGAACGAAGGTAAAGTTCGGGAAAGCGGTGAGATACGGATCCGATTCGAAGGAGGGTGTCAGCCCGAATACGTCTGTCGGATCATCTCATCCCCGTCCGCGTCCCGGACGATTATCGTATCACCGCCGTTGTTCCAGACTGCGCTGTCCGACCCCCAGTACAGTTCCGACGTGGAATCCGACCCATTCCCGGTGTAGAGCGTGACGGTCTCACCCGGCTCCAGAGAGACCCTCGATGGAACAAGATAACTGTGACCGGCGTCATCGGCGACCGACCAGCCGGAAACATCGAGAGCGTCGTTTCCGCTGTTTTTCAGGACGATGTACTCGTCGTTCAGGTTATCGTGGTCGTTGTCCGCAGCATCGGCGTGAATCCGGACAATGGAAAGGTCGGTGGTGCCATCGGTCCTCCCTGCCGTTGTTCGACCTCCGACCTGTCCATTCCGACATTCCCACAGGCCGATTTTCTCGTGCTGGGCGTTCGACTCGGCCGAATAGAATCGGTCGCGTTTCGTAAAATCGCTGTCATACACCCGAGCGTAACCCTGTGCGACCAACTGGAAGTTGAACAGTTTTCATTTGTGCCGGATATACGCCAGCAGTCGATCGTACCTATCGCGGGGACCCTCGTTCGGGTCGAGGACGAGGGTCACTCGTTCGCCCACGAGTTCGGTCTCCGCGAACTCGCTCGCCCTGTGACCCCAGTCCCGGAGGCACCTCGCACCCGAATCGTCGGTCGGCACGCCCTCGAACTCCACCGGGTCGTTCGTGGTGTGGATTTCGGGCGTGTTCACGCCGAGCAATCGGGCCGTGTCCTCCGTTCCGTTTCGGTATTCGAACTCGACCGTGTCGCCGTCGACGATTCTCGTAATCGTTACCGTCCAGCCGTCGCCGTCTTCACTTGGCAGTTCCGTCGTCCGCGTCGTCCCGGGGTGCGAGGACGAACAGCCAGCGAGGAGAACCATCGAAACGACGAGCAGAATCAAAAGCGACAACCTGAGAGACACGATACAGGGAAGGGGGTGTCGTGGATTAAATCTATGCTCGATTGGCGGCTGCGTTCGCCGACGGATCCAATTGGAGAAGACAGACTACGATGGGGAATCGGCAGCCAATCCTTCCAACCGAAATAGAACGTCGGAATCAGCAACAGTCCAGTGACAGCCCACAGAACGTCTCCCTGCAAGTCGTGCCAGCGGAAGGGGAACATTGCAGGGGAGTAGTAACACAATTGCGTCAGCGACGTTGCGATGAGGAACGCGAAGGATAGTCGCCTGTCCCGTGATCGACTCGGACACCTGTACGCCCACCACGCGGCCGGGAAGGCAAAAGCCAACGTTCCGACGACAAGAAGCCACTGGATCATCTCCTTCAGAGGTCGGTATCGATTTATTTACTGTCGTCGGGGCAGACACACCCTCTCGTCGCTTTCCGATTCACTGCTCACCATTGCGGGGAGAACATACCAACGGTGACACTTAATAATCGAGGCAATCGATCTACGAGCATGAACGATACTCCCCGTGAGCGCCTCCACCAAAACGCGACGGAAATCACGTCGATGCTGGTCACTGGTTTCTGGCTCGTCGCCCTCCTCACCGGACAGAGTTGGTGGCTCGCGGCCCTCCTCTTCGGTTACGTCGTCGTCATCCCGGTCGTCGCCATGCTGTTCGACCAGGAGGACGAGGTCGATAACTGGTGGAACGACATGTGGAGCGATTCGTCAGGGACGCCCGACTGGTGGAACGGGTTCGGCGGCCTCGGAGAGGCGAAGTCGGACAGAAAGAAATCAGCCGAGCACTCCGAACCGACCGTATCGAGCAAGGACGCCCTCGAAACCCTGCGAAACCGGTACGCCAACGGCGAACTCACTGACGAGCAGTTCGAGCGAAAGCTGGAACGCCTCATCGAAACCGAGACGATGGAGGATGTAGAAGACCGGTTTCGTGCGGACAAAGGCGGACGGGTTCGGGAACGAGCGTAGCCGGGAACAGTCGAAAAATCGGGGTTATTCCCCTTCAGCCCACGAACTGAGCGTCTGCTGAACCGCCGCCTCGCCGACCGCTCGACCAAGAATATCGTATCCGGCGCGTTCGGCGCGGTCGTTCGCGGAGGCGATGAGACGCGAAACGATGAACTCCGGCGTCGATTTGCCGACCGTGTCGAATCTCGGCTGGTAGTCCACGAGCAGTTCGAGGTCGTCGTTCAGTCCTTCCGCGAAGATGCCGTCCTTCCGCGCTTGGTCAGGAAGCGGGTTCAAATCCTCCGCGAGGTGCGTGACGAACACGCCGAGCGCCCCACGATCTACCGTCAGGCCGACCAGTCCGTGGAGGAGGTTGGCCGCGCTTCCGGGTTCCGTAATCGCCTCGAACTCGTCTACGAGCATGAGCGTCCGCCCGTCGTTCGTCAGCGGCGGCACGATGTTCCGGAGCGTGGATTCCAGCACCCCGGCGTTGAAACTAGCGTGTCGGCGGTGGAAGACGATGGTATCCGAAACGGATAGCTGTGCTCGGTCCGCTGGAACCGGGAGTCCCATCTGCGCCAGCAGGGCAACCTGACACAACGTTTCGAGCAGGGTGGTTTTCCCCCCGCTGTTCGCCCCGGTCAAGACGGTCACTCGGTCGCCTCTCGGCGGTCCGGCGACACCATGTTCACCGATACCGTAGGTGATCGGCTGGACGTCACCGCTACCGGTAGCGAGAAAGAGGTTTCGGGCGTCTTCGACCGCGAATCCCTCGTCCACGAACTCGGGGCGGGAGAGGGAAAACTCGTCGGCGAATCGGGCCAACGAGAGCGAAACCGCGAGGTCGTTGACTGCGGACACGGCGGCGTCGATAGCATCGCGAGTATCCTCGATTCGAGTTTCGAGTTCCTCGGCGACCGTCGATTCTCGCTCCTCGACCGATTCGCGCTGTTCGGCGACGAGTTCGCGGAGCGACCCACCAACGAAATCCGTGGCGTCGGTGGCATCTCCGACGGTGGCGCTTCGGATTCGCTGTGGTTCGATGTCGGTCTCGCTGGCGACGTGTTCAACGTAGCTCTCCCGGAACTCATCCGGGTTTCGGAGGTCGTCGGATTGGACCGCTTCGAGTACATCCAGCGCGCCGCTTTCCATTCGTTCGACTGCGGCCAGTTCCGTTCGAAGGCGGTCTAGCGTGTCGTCCGCCCCCTCGGCGACTCGGTTATCATCAAGTTTGCCAAGCGCACCGGTCGCGGCGTTCAGCGCGTCCGAATCGATATCCGCCACGGGAGCGAATGCGCCCTCCGTCGTACCGATTGATTGTAGTGCGAGCGCGGTTTCGACCGCGGTGCGCTCGCTTCCGTCGTATTCCTCGAACGCGGTAACAACCGACTCGCGTTCGGAGTCGGTCAGTTCATCCCACGACGTGACGGCGGCCATGACCGAATCGAGCCGTTCGTTCGCTTCCGTCGGGGAGCGAACCGGCGTCATAACCCGAATACGGTCGGCAGCGTCAGGCGTTACTGCGTAGTTGCTAGCGATATCGAGAAGCGATTTGTAGACGGAACGGCTGTCCCGCGTCGCTAGAACTGCCATTCCCTCGCCGCCATTCGCCTGTCGAAGAATACGAGTTGCTCGTCCTCTCGATAAACCCGCATTCGAGAGCACACGAACGTTACTCGCTTCGATCGCCTGGATCGCTCGTTCGGCCCCCAGTTCAGCTTCGAGAAGGTCGCTCGTCTTTGGCCCAACGCCCCAGTAGTCCTCCAACCTCATACCTGTCGGCTGACACTGGGCGGTATTAACGGTTCCCGTTGGACCGAAACATAAAGATGGTATAAAATATTTAATATTAGTATGATCCTTGATGAAGAATGTAGGAATGAGCCACGAATCCTCTACATTGGTGCCGGGAAAATAGGTATTGAGACGGACATCGAGCGAGCGATGAATGCGAACGAAATCCCCGACGATCTCGAAACGATCGATTGCGTCGTCTGCGAGCATTCCCCCCCTCGATACGACGCACTTTCCCTCCTCGATGCGGTTCGTGCCGACGACTCGTCGCTTCCAGTTCTCGTTCTCACCACCGACGAGAGGGTAATACGCGATGCAATCGAAGCCGGTGCGACCGATTGCGCTCATCCGGACTGTCCGGAGCTACTGACATATCGAATCGACGCCCTCGTCGATCGACGCCAGAACCGGCACGAGTCGTTACAAACCGAAACACCACCCGGTGAACCGTCGGACGCAATTATCGAGATAAGCACGAATGGAATCATCGAGCACGCAAGCGATGGAGTCGAACGGATCTTCGGATACGACCCGGATACCCTCCGCGGACGTTCGCTTGCGGAGTTGATACCCGCACGATCGCAATCGGGACCCAGCGACTCCTTCATACAGTCCATCGAAACTGATGGGAAGCAGGTCGATTTGGACCGCGTCGAAACGTTTGCTCGGCATCGAGCTGGTCATGAGATGCCCGTCGAGATATCATCCCGGAGTAAATCCCGAAGAGATGGATGTAATAGTACCATCATCATCCGAGATATCTCGAAGCGGAAAGCGATGAAATCGAAACTCGAAGCCTCACGTGAACGATACCGGAAACTGATCGAAACGACCCCGGAAGCGATACTCGTCGCCGACGCGGAGACGGGATCTATAATCGACGCGAACCCGGCGGCAGAATCCCTTCTCGACCGCCCAAAGGACGAAATTTGCGGGATGCATCAAACCGAAATACACCCCGTCGAACGTCGCGCGTACTATCGAGACATGTTCGAACAGCATGCGAAGCACGGTGGTATTACGAAGAACGCAACCGGCCTCGAAATAGCCAGACCCGACGGTTCGGAGATACCGGTCGAAGTCAGTTCGAACGTTACAAAGATCGACGGACGGCGGATCATTCACGCGACGTTCAAGGACGTTTCTGATCGAACCGAACGCGAACAAACTTTGGATACGCTTCGGTCAGCGACGCGTGACTTGATGGCGGCGGAGACGAAGGCTGAAATCTGTGAAATCGCGGTCGCTGCGGCGGACGAAACACTCGGATTTCCGCTCACCGCAGTCTATCTCAGCGATGAAAAAACACGTACGCTTCGTCCCGTCGCAACGACCGAGAGTACCAGCGAGATACTGGATAGAATGCCTACGTTCGAGGCGGAAAGCTCGTTGACGTGGTCCGTGTTCGAATCGGGGGAGTTCGCCGTCTTCGAAGGCGTCAACAACGAACTGGGAGCGTGCGATTCGGAGACGACGATCGAGAAGGAACTCGTCTTCCCGCTCGACGACCACGGTGTATTCCTCCTCGGGTCACAGCGTGCGGCGGAACTCGACGAGTTCGTCCTCGATTTCGCCGAAATTCTGGCAGCCAATGTACAATCAGCACTCGATCGTGCGGAACGCGAAGAGGCGCTTTCGACGCACAGGAAGGAGTTAGAGGAACTCAATCGCATCAATGCAGTCATCCGTGACGTCGATCGAACGCTGGTTCAGGCCACGACACGTGAGGAAATCGAACGGGCAGTTTGCAATCGGTTGGCGACGGTCGAACCGTACGAGTTCACGTGGGTCGGCGAGTACGATGCCAGCGCAGAAGCCGTCAGTTTAGTGGCACACGCCGACAAAGGGATCGACAACGCGTATTTCGAACCGGAAACCGAACCGAGCGAACCGGTTCAGGAACCCGCGATGAAGGCGTTAGAAACTCACGATGTCGTACTGGCCGAGAACGTCACAGCTAGTGCATCGTTCGACCCGTGGCGGGACGAAGCGACTGATAGGGAGTTGCGGTCGCTCGCCGCGATCCCTATTCGGTACGACGAAACGTGTTACGGCGTCCTCGTCATCCACGCGAATAGAACCGAAGCATTCGATGACCGGGAGCGGGCGGTGCTTGCCGAACTCGGCGAAACCGTTGGCCTCGCCCTTGCAGGAGTCGAAAGCAGGAATGCGCTCGTCTCCGATAGCGTGGTCGAAGTCGAAATCGAATCGAGGGACTCGGACGACTTCTTCGTCCAAGTCCCGAAGGAGGTCGACTGTGAATTTATCCTGCACGGGATCACGGTTTCGACGGACGGGTCGCCCTTGGCGTTCGTGACCGCGACGGATGTCTCCGCCGAGACCGTCCTCGAACAGGCAAACAGATTCGATGCGATACTCGATGCGCAACTCATTCACGAGGGAGACGACGGATGCCTGTTCCGATTCACCCACGTCGGACTAACGACACTCATCACAACGCTCGCCGACCGAGGGGCAACAATCGACCGCGCGGAAGCCGACGAGGAGGGAGCAAACGCAACCGTCGAACTACCGACAGGAACGCGCATCCGGCAGGTCATCGAGGAATTTCGGAAGGCGTTGCCGGATGCGCGTCTGGTCGCGCAGCGTGAACAGGACAGAGTGGAACCGACTCCCACGGAGTTCCGACCGACGCTCGACGAGTCACTAACCGACCGTCAGTGGTCGGCGCTAGAGACGGCCTATCTCGCGGGATATTTCGAATGGCCTCGAATCAGCACGGGCGAGGAAGTAGCATCGTCGCTCGACGTAACTCCGCCGACGTTTCACCAACATCTCCGACGAGCACAGGCGAAAATGGTCGAAACGTTCTTCGATCGGTGAGGCTTTTACCACCCAGTCGGTTGCTTCTGCCATGCGTCTCATCCAGGCCCTCGTTCCTGACGGTTGTCGAGACGCTGTTCTCTCCGTCTTGGACGACGAACACATCGATTACGTACTGACACGGGAGGAGAGCAACGGCGATGAATCGGCAATCGTCCAGTTTCCGCTGCCGACGCAAGCGGTAGATAGGGTTCTTTCGGACCTTCGGGAGGCCGGATTGACTGACGAGTACACCGTCGTTGGTAGTTTGGAGACGGCACAGACGCCGCACATCGAGGAACTGGAGAACAAGTTCGTCAAAGGGGGCGGCGAGAACGACAGCATCGCAACCGACGAAATCCGTACGAAGGCACTCGGCATGAACCCGAGTCCGACGACCTACTACGCGATGACCGTCCTTTCGGCGATCGTCGCAACTGCCGGGCTTCTCCTCGACTCGCCCGCCCTCGTCGTCGGGTCGATGGTCATTGCACCGCAAGTCGGATCGGCGATGACGACCAGTGTCGGCCTCGTCTTGAACGACCGGGATATGATACTAGACGGCCTGCGTTCACAGATACTCGGCCTCAGTGTCGCCATCGTCAGTGCGACGGTTTTCGGGTGGGCGCTCAAATCCGTCCAGTTCATTCCACCGGCACTGGACGTGGTGACGGTGAGCCAGATAAGTCAACGCGTTTCCCCCGGGTTTCTGTCGCTCGCGGTCGGCATCTGTGCAGGTGCGGCCGGGGCGCTCGGACTTGCAACCGCGCTTCCGGTCTCGCTCGTCGGCGTCATGATCGCGGCGGCGCTCATTCCCGCCGCCGCAGCCGTCGGCGTCGGAGTTGCGTGGGGACCGCCAGTCATCGCACTGGGTGCATTCGTCCTGTTGGTCGTAAACGCGGTCTCGATCAACGCTGCAGGCGGTGGCGTACTCTGGTTGCTCGGCTATCGACCACTCGATGGGGATTCACTCCGGAAAGCGGCACCGACGCTCGCAGCAATCGTGGTTCTGCTCGTTTCGTTCGCAGGAGCGGGCATCATCATGAGCAAACAGATGCAGACGGAAAACGTCGTGAACGAGGAAGTACAAAAAGTGCTTCAGCAGGACCAGTATACGGAACTCGAACTCATCAAGGTAGAAGTCGAGTTCGACGACATGGGCATCATCGACCAGAGCCAGCACGTCACGGTGGTCATCAGTCGTCCGACGAACGAACCGTATCCGGAGCTGTCGAAGAATCTCGCCGGTAACATCTCGAACCGATTCGATGGACGAGTGGTGGTCGAACTGGAGTTCACCGAGCGTCAGCGGTCGGTGGCGAGAACGTGAACCCGTATTCGTTCGTGATACGATAGGCCGCAGTACCCCAGATGTAATCCTCACCCGGCCACCACGTCCGGGCGTTGTTGAATCCCCCGACGAGTAGCCCCGAGTCCGGGTTTTCGAGGTCGGGGTGATAGCTGACGCTCCCACTGTCGCCGTCGGTAAAATCCGACTGAGATCCCCATTTCAGCTGTCCTCGCTTGCAGACTTTTCCGTACGCGCAGGTCATACCGTCGATGGCTTGAATGGATCCGAACGTGTGACCCGAATTGGGTGCGAACTTCTCCAGTTTCGCACCACGTGCTTTGAGTTCAGCGAGTCCCTCGCGCGTTAACTGGCCCACGACGGGAAGTTGTGAGGTACCCAGTATCTCGCTCACCGGACGAAACCCGTCCACCGGGTCGATTCGGACGAAATCGTCGAGTTGATAGCCTCGACGAACCTCGCCGATCTTCCGCGGTCCGTCCGCCCCGACGGCGAAAAACGGTTCGCCGGTGAACCGTCCCTCGTCGCCGCCGTACACATGGTTCGATGTGACGAAGAACGGTGTATCTCCGGCGTACATCGCAGGGGCAAGCGTTCCGGCGGCAACTCGATTGGCGCATTTGACCCCGCCCGGGATTCGTTTTCCCTCGAACGACGCTACCTGCTCAGTTCGTGCCATGTTCGAGGATACCGATTCGACCCGGTTCACTTCGACGGCCACGTCGCCGACGCGTTCCGGGACGACGCCACTCGCCTCACTTCCGGTTACGTCAACCGCGAGTGTGGCGTTCCGACCGCCAAACTCCCCCGGAACAACGGCGCTTCCGACCACGCCGGGAGTCGAATGCACGTCGAGTCGCCGGTGGGCGTCGATCGCGGACCGGAGATCGTCGAACCAATCCGCGGGAACCATCGTCGTGCGGGGTTCGGAATTTTTGCCCTGCGCGTACACGAGTGGTATATCGCTTCGCCCCAACACCTCCACGTCCTCCGGGGTGAGTAGCCCGGCCATGGAACCGAAACCGGCACCGAGAAGCGTCGAAATGAAACGCCGTCGCCCCATGGTCGTGAGTCGTCTGTCGAACGTGTTGCGTGTCGCTGGTCGTTCCGTACTGTCGTCTTGTGTCCCCATCGTGTCGTCTCCCCACTCTCATCACCAGGTACGACGAGGGACTACTTGAAACGATACCGTCAGGTTCGGCAGGAGAGACAAAAAATTATCGAGAGGTAGAACGCGAGGTTTTAGGTGTGCCGAAAAATAGGAAGTTTTACGTATCTTTAGGTGAGCCTAAAACATGAGTATGGTAGCAGACGAGTCGAAAACCGTCACCCGACGCCGGTTCATCGCGGGAAGCGGTGTCGCTGGCGCG
Source organism: Haladaptatus caseinilyticus (assembly GCF_026248685.1). Taxonomy (NCBI): domain Archaea; kingdom Methanobacteriati; phylum Methanobacteriota; class Halobacteria; order Halobacteriales; family Haladaptataceae; genus Haladaptatus; species Haladaptatus caseinilyticus. The sequence continues at coordinate 344,719 of NZ_CP111037.1, forward strand.
GCACTGCTCGCCGGTTGTACTGGTGACAACAGCGAAGGCGCGAAGACGACGAACAACGGAAACGGTAACGAACCGAACAGCACCGGGACGAGCGGTGACGGTACGACCCAGTCTGGCCCGTACTCGGTCTCGATGGAACCGGTCGGGACCGTCGAGTTCGACTCCGTTCCGAAAACGTGGGTCGCCAACAACGGCAGTTGGGCCGACATGGGCGTCGCCCTCGGACTCGAACCACCGAAAGCGGTCTGGCTGACGAGTCGATATCACACCCAGTACTACGACGAGATACCGGGCGTATCAGTCGACAAAAGCGGTATGCGCGACCTATCGCAGGACGGTGTAAACAAGGAGCTGTTCTACGAACTTGACGGCGACGTTCACGTCATCGACCCGAACTTCCTGATGAACCGATTCAACGGCTGGAAACAAAGCGACATCGACGAAGTCGAGAAGAACATCGCCCCGTTCTTCGGGAACAGTATCTTCTCGCACGGTTACGACTTCCATAAGAATTACCGCTACTACACGCTCTACGAAGCGTTCGAGAAGTTGGCGGAAGTGTTCCAACGGACCGACCGATACGAGAAGTTCGCGTCGCTTCACGACGAGTTCCAGTCCGATGTCGAGTCGGTCGTTCCGAAGAAGAAACAGGACCGGCCGGAAGTCGCAACTATGTGGGCATCGGGCAATCAACCGACGTCGTTCCTCCCGTACCTCATCAGCGAGGGAACGAGTTTCAAGCAGTGGCGTGATCTCAAGGTTCGTGACGCGCTCGCTAACACGTCGGTTCGGGATTTCCACAGCAACCGCGGGAAGGTCGATTTCGAGACGCTGCTCGAAATCGATCCCGACGTGCTGTTGCTCCGCGGGCACGAACAGCAGACCGAGAAGGAGTTCCAGAACACGGTCGTCTCGTTCATGAAGAACCACTCCGTGGGCAGCAAACTCACGGCAGTCAAAAACGAGGATGTGTACCGTGGTGGCCCGCTCTATCAGGGACCCATCACGAACCTCGTCGTCACCGAACGTGCGGCACAGCAGGTGTACGACGTTTCGAAGCAGCTGTTCGACCGGAAGAAGGTCGCCAGCATCGTTGCCGGATAGAAAAACTGCAATTGCCGAGTCAGTGTATCGTTCCCCGAACGACGCGAGCACGGTGGGCATCGCGCTCGCGTTCTCCCATATCACAGCGGATTTTTTGACGCACGACAGTCTGAGTCGAGACGCATGGTCATGACGGAACCGATCCGTTCGAACTGAAAACCAAAGCTCTTATCGGTGTTTAGGCAGACCTAAAAACCGAAACTGGAACTCGAAACCGAAACCGTGCGGGCAGAAGCGCTCGATTCGGCCGAAATGAACGGAAAGAAGACATATGACAGAGGATTTTGGAACCGGAATTCGGGAGACGTTCGACGGGGCACTCACCGCACTCGTCGCTGCTAGCATCGGTATCGTCGTCGTCGGGTCGCTAATACAGGTGAGTTTCGGCGCGTTTTCGATGACGCTCGAACAGGCGTGGCGGGCGGTGTTCGACCCGAAGGTGCTGACGAATCCCGACGTTTTGATCGCCCTGCTCCTCGGAAACGAGATTCCCGTGGACTTGAGCAGTGAAACGACGGTCGTCTGGAGCCTCCGACTGCCACGCGTCCTCGTCGGGATTTTCGTCGGGGCCAACCTGGCGATCTCAGGGGCCATCTTTCAGGCCGTGACGCGAAACGAACTAGCGAGTCCGTACATCCTTGGCGTGAGCCACGGCGCAGGGTTCGCGGTGCTACTCACCCTCATCGTCTTCAGCGGCCTGTCCGTCTTCCTCCCCTTGTTTGCCGCACTCGGCGGTATCGTCGCGTTTGTCATCGTCTACGCCATCGCGTGGAAGGGCGGGACGAGTCCCGTCCGCCTCGTGCTGGCCGGATTCATCGTGGGGACGATTTTCTACTCCTTCCAGCGCGGGTTATTCTTTTTCGCGCAGGATATCGGCGTCGTGCAGACTGCACTCGCATGGACGACTGGGTCACTCACTGGGACCGGGTGGGAACAAGTACGAACCATCCTAGTTCCGACGGTGTTCATCGTTCCGGTCGCCCTGCTGGTGTCCCGTCAACTCAATCTCCTCCTCCTCGGCGAGCGAACTGCCCGTTCGCTCGGGATGTCGGTCGAGCGAGTCCGGTTCGCGCTGTCCGCGCTGGCGATTATCGCCGCGAGCGCCGCCATCTCGGTTGCCGGAATCGTCAGCTTCGTCGGCCTCATCGTTCCACATATCGTTCGGAACGTCGTCGGAACCGATTACCGAAAGCTCGTTCTCGGGTGTGCCTTCGCGGGACCTGCACTGGTAGTCGGGGCGGACGTGGGTGCACGACTCGCGCTCAATCCGATACAGGTCCCGGTGGGAATCGTCACCGGACTGGTCGGCGGCCCATACTTCCTCTATCTCATGCGCAAGCAGCAGAAACTGGGTGAACTGTAATGGAACGAACTGATGTCGTCATCGTCGGCGGCGGCGCATCGGGGCTCTCAGCCGCGGTGTTCCTCGCCCGGTACGGGCTCGACACGCTAGTGTTCGACGGTGGCACCGCCGCGATTCGCCAGTGCGTCCATCTCGAAAATTACCTCGGTTTCCCCGGTGGAATTCCGCCGGAAACGTTCCTCGCGATGAGCCGGGAACAGGCCGAACTCACCGGAGCGGAACTGGCCCAGGAAATGGTTGTCGAGGCCGCGAAAACCGACGAGGGGTTTCGTGTCGTCACGGCGAGCGGCCGGGAGGTCAAAACGAACCGACTGATCGCCGCATCCGTGTACGACGACGACTATCTGTCCGCCTTCGAGGACGAGTTGGGGTCCGTTGAACCGGATGGAAGAACCACCGTTTCGGGACTGTACGTGACGGGATGGCTCGGCGATGCCGAGCATCAAGCCATCGTAAGTGCGGGTGACGGTGCGCGGACCGCGCTGGCGCTCGTCCGCGACGTGCGGCGGGAGGACGAAGGCCTTTGGGACGAAATCGCCGACCACTACTACGATTGGACGGTCGAAGACGGGCGATACAGCGAGACGGACTGGGTGTGGTTGGATGAATTCGTCGCCGAGAATACCCCCAAAGATGCGACTCCGAAGGAGAAACGGCGAATGCGGAAACGACTCGAACGAGAGTATCTCGCGCTAGAAATGGACGACGTAGAGCGAAACGAGCGCGCGGAACGCGGACGAAAACTCGTCCAAAAACACGTGGAGGAGATCGAACCATGAACGAGCGAACACCGGACGACGGAAAACGGGAAACCGATGGTGGAATGGTCGTCGAACGAAGCGAGAACCGAGATGGACAGACGGCGACAGACGCGAGCGAACTCCGTGGAACCGACCTTGAAATCGGATACCCGAACTCGGGGGTCATCGTCGAATGCGAGTCGATCGTCGTTCCAGCGGGCGAAATCACGGCGCTCGTCGGGCCGAACGGAAGTGGAAAGAGCACGCTCCTCAAGGCGATGTCCCGGGAGCTCGAACCTGCGTCGGGTGTCGTGCAGCTAGATGGCAACGACGTGCACTCGCTTGGAACGAAAACGTTGGCACAGAAGCTTGGTCTGCTGTCGCAGGAGAACGAATCGCCCGGCAATCTGACCGTCGAAGGACTCGCCTACCATGGACGCTACCCGCATCGTGGTTTCTTCGAGTCGAAGACGGAGGGGGACCACGAAGCGGTAGAGCGCGCGCTCGAACTCGCAGGGGTAACGCACCTCCGTGACGAGGAGATGGGCAGTCTCAGCGGCGGCCAACGACAACTGGCATGGATCGCGATGGTTCTCGCACAGGACACGGACGTGCTCTTACTGGACGAACCGACCACCTACCTCGACCTGCGTCATCAACTGCGCGTACTGGAGGTCGTCCGGACCCTCACGCACGAAGAGGACTTGACTATCGGCATCGTTCTCCACGATATCTCGCAGGCGGCGCGCTACGCCGACAATCTCGTCGCCCTGCGTGATGGCGAACCGTACGACTGGGGACCACCGAGCGAAGTCGTAACCGAGGAACTACTTGCCGACGTGTTCGGCGTCGAAGCGACGGTCGGAATCGGCCCGGAGGGGCCGGTCGTAACGCCGCGACGTCCGTTGTAAATACAGTGGTCGTGGAAGGTCAGGCCGGGCCGAGTTCGACGATGGACGTCGGATCGCATTGCAGTCCGGGGCGGGTTGCCGACCGAATACAACGGCGGATGGGCGCTCAAATATTCGAACGTTCTTACAGCGCCTGCCACGTCCGAGGGGAGTCGTTGAGGCGTTCACAGCCGTTCTCGGTGACGACGACCAAATCCTCGATTCGGACGCCGAACTCGCCGGGGATGTAGATGCCGGGTTCGACGCTGAAGACCATCCCAGTTTGGAGTTTCAAGTCGTTCCCCGAAACGATGTACGGCCCTTCGTGAACGTCCAGGCCGACGCCGTGACCGGTTCGATGAATGAACGCCTCGCCGTACCCGTAGGATTCGATGACCTCACGCGTGGCGGCGTCCACCGATTCGGCGGTGATGCCGGGCTCGACGGCCTCGACGCCCGCTCGTTGCGCTTCACGGACGGCACGATGGACGCGGTCGAACTCTTCGGGCGGCGTCCCGGAGAAGACGACGGTCCGGGTCTGGTCACCCGGGTACCCATCCACGAATGCGCCGAAATCGAGGACGACGGGGTCGCCGTATCCGATCCGTCTGTCGCCACATCCGTGGTGGGGTTTCGCCCCGTTAGGTCCGGAACCGACGATGGTGTCGAAAGCGGGTTTCTCGCCGCCCGCGTCGTCGAGTCTCGACTCGATTTCCCGTGCCAACTCGCGTTCGGTCATCCCGATCGCTTCCTCGCCGAGTTCGCGGATTTCGACACAAACGTCGTCTGCGACCTCACCGGCACGCCGCAAGGAATCGATTTCGGTCTCGTCCTTGCGCATACGAAGCGGTTCCATCACGTCGCTGGCGAGGCCGAACGTCGCATCCGGGAGGGCTGTTCGAAGATCTTGGGTGAACAGCGCCCACATCGTGTCGTCCACGAGCAGATGCTTTCCGTCGAGCTCGAGCTCGTCGGCTACCGTGCCGACGAGTTCGAGGGGGTCGTCCCCGTCGCTCCACGTACGCACGTCGGAGATCCACGACTCGTCCGCGATTTGCTCGCCGTACATGTCCGGGACGACGAAGACCGGATCACCGGAGGTCGGAATGAACGAGAAGAGGTGACGCTCACCGGGATGCTCGCGGAATCCGGAGAGGTAAAAGAGGTTCGTACTCGGGAACAAGACTACTGCATCCGCATCGACCGTTCGGAGTCGCTGTTGACACCGACGGGTTCGTTCCTCGTAAGCGTCCGTCATGGGTATTGCTGTCGTTGGGTGTGCGTAAAAATTACACTCTTTCGGCGGTCCCATCACGGATCGGTTCCGGTGCGATCCGACCCCGAGTGCTATACCAGTGAGCGACGTAGAACGGGGTATGGGTGGGGAACAGGGGCAACTGCGGGACAGACCGCGCCTCGCATGGTGGGTCGTCGGTCTCATCTTCGGAATCGTGACGCTCTTCGTTTTCTATACGTTCATCGGGACGTTCGCACTCGGACTGTTCATGTACTACGCGACGCGACCGATATACGACCGACTGGAGTCACGACTGGGGCATCCGGGAGTGACCGCGATACTGTCGTTGCTTGCCATCGCATTCCCCATCCTCGTGCTGGTCGCTTATGCCGTCGCGGTCAGCGCGATGGAAGTCGCCGAAATCGCAGGGGGATCGGTCGAGGGGTACGAGGGCATTCTCCGACCCTATCTCGACCTCTCGTCGCTAACGGTTCATCCCCACCGGATAATCGAACTCGCACGCGAGAGTCAAGACGCGTTCGTTCGCCTCGGCGGACCGGAACTGCTCGGCGGCATCGTAACCGCCGCGAGCACGTTCGGACTGACGCTCTTACAACTGTTCGTCGCGTTAGCGCTGGCGTTCTATCTCCTATGGGACGATGACAAACTCGTCCGCTGGTTTGTCCGTGACATCGGTGGCAAACGAAGTACGGTGTACAGCTACGGGTCGGCGGTCGATAGCAACCTGCAGACGGTGTACTTCGGAAGCATTCTGCAAGCGTTCATCGTCGCACTCGCCGCGGGGGTTGTGTACAACCTCGCCGACTTCGTCGCCCCACCTGGGTTGTCGATTCCCCTTCCGACCCTGCTCGGTCTGCTAACTGGCGTTGCCAGCCTCATCCCCCACGTCGGGACGAAGCTGGTGTACGTTCCGATCGCAGTGTCGCTCGTGATCCGGGCATTTGAACAAGGGATAACCCTCCTTTGGTTCCCGCTCGTGTTTGTGGTCGTCGTCGTGCTCGTCTTGGACGTAGTTACCGAAGCCGTCATTCGACCGTACACGGCGGGTCGAAACCTGCACGTTGGGCTGATGTCCTTCGCGTATATCTTCGGCCCGCTGTTGTTCGGATGGTATGGATTGTTCGTCGGACCGCTGTTGCTCGTCCTCCTCGTTCAGTTCAACCGCATCGTCCTTCCTGAATTGATGCGGGGGGAGCCACTCCCAGTTCGACAGCTGACGGACGATATCGAATCCGTTCCGGAAGCGGAAGGACAAGAGGAGCAGGATGAGACGAGCGAGGATTCGACGTCGCAGGCAGCAGAGCGGTCGCAACCGGAGGGCGACGAAGAAACCGGAAACTGACCCGATGAAGCGTCGCGGGCTCGGATGACCGGAGAGGAATCGAAATAACCAACCGAAAGTAGTATAAAATATATTATCATTCGAGGATTACCAATACGGATGCTACCCGTGCGGGACCAGTATCGAAGCGGAGACGGGCGTGATTTCGACGACACGCTGCGCGCTCTCAAACGACAGGGATGCACCCTGTTAGTGACCGGCGCAGTGTCCGCGCGAGTGACTGCGCAAGCGACACAGCGTTTACTGGGTGACCCGCACCGCGAGCGAAAGCGTCGTCTCGTTTTTACAGATGCTCGGGCGAACACATCGAGAACAGCTTCCCACCGGGTGTTCGACGCGCCGAACAGACCGTAAGGGTTATCAAATCGTATGGGAACGCCGTCGGCCGCGGATGGGGACGATCTTTCGGCGATCGATGGCGATAACGAACTCGAATACCTGCTCGAAGCCGACGACCGCTCCTCGACAAAGCGATTTCTCCGGGCGGTCAACGCGCTCGTCTGCGGCGTCGACGGTATCGGATACGTTCATCTTCCGCTTCCTGACGATTCACCGATAGTACGGGGGTTGTCGCCGCTATTCGACGCGCGCATCGAACTTCGAAAGCGGGAAGCACTGGTCCCGGAACAGCGCTGGCACGCTCCACAACATGACACCACGACGCTTTGGTCGCAGTTGTAACCGAACACCGTGGCAACTCCTCAGTCCGATTCGTTAGATAGACGATAGCCATCAGTACTGCTCCCGTTCGATCTCGTCCAGATGACGGCGGATTCGGTCGAATTTCGAGACATCGACGAAGGCATACTCCGCACCGCCAAAAAAGGAATCCGGAACTTCGGAATCGGTGAGAAGTAGTTCGGGGTCCGAATCGACGTGATTCACTTTTTGGAAGGGGATGACACGGGCGAGCGGTGGGTCATCGTTAAGACAAACCACGGCGTTTTCTTGGACGAGAACGGCGTCGTATTCCTGTGCTTCGTATTCGTCTACCGCGAAGACGGTCGGCATAGGTAACTGGACGCGGAGCAAGATATTAAATGGACGCGACGGAACTCGACCGGCGATTGCGCGAGGAGTTCGACTCTCCAGAAGGAGCACGTCGAGTGGTCGTCCGACAGGCACGTGACCTCGTCGATTCGGGGGAGTATCGAAACGATACAGGTGTCGAACTGAGCGCCGAGGCGATCGTCTCGCATCTCCTGGACGCGCCGAGCGAGCGGTCGCTTCCCGAAAAGTGGAACTGGTGGATGGGATCGCTTGGAATCGCGTACGGTGGATATACGGAATTCCTCATCGTCCGGTGGCAACGGACGGAGTGAAAAGGTGAAACAGCGGAGTGCCCCGAACTACCATTACGACGGGAGTTGTCCGGTCATCATCAGATACGCTAGTGCAAACTGGAGCGCGTTGAACGCGCCATGAATCAAAGCAGGAACGACGAGGTTTCGGGTATATTCGTATGCCGCACCGAGTATTGGGGAGAGAACGAAGAGGATACCAAGATAGACGAGTTTGCCCGCCCCCTGCAGCGAGAAAACGTGGACGAACGCGAAGATGAGACTCGCCAGCGCGATGGCGGGCCACGGACCGAACGTCTCTCGGAGTCGTTCCTGCACCACACCTCGGTAGAGCAGTTCCTCCCCAGGTCCGATGAGGAGGAACGAGAGCGGAATCAACAGGAGGAATACCCGTGGGTCCTCCTCCCCAAGTGTGGAGAGTTCGTTCTGTGCGGACTGAATCCCGAACGTCGTCAGCACGAGTGACACCGCGATAAGTCCGCCGTAGAAGACGACGAACCCGCCAGCAAACCAGCCGAAATCGCGGAGCGTCGGGACACGCACTTTGATATAGCCGATTCCTCTGCCAGTGTATCGCAGATACGCCAGCGCGAACAGGCCGAAGGCGACGCCCTGTCCCATCACGACCGAAACGGCGACGAGTAGCGACGGACGACGAAGAACGGGGATGCCGAGCGCGATTAGTGAGAACGCGGCGAGAAGAACGATTACAGCGGCGAATGCGTAACCGCCGAGTCCCAGTCCAACCGCGGCGAACAGCGCTCTGGAACGCGAGTTCCAAAGCGTCATTTCGACCCCTCCCGGACCCACGCTACAGTGCGACGAATTCCTTCGTCGTAGCCCGTACGTGGTTCGAAGCCGACCGCTTCTCGGATCGCCTCATCGGACATCGTCGTATCGTGCGCGTATACGTGGAGAATTTCGCGTACGAGTTCGAGTCGTTCGCTGAACAGCGCACCTCCTTGAAGCACCCACGGCGGAACCCCCTTGATTCGACCGTCGGTTCCAGCGATATCGTACACGCGCTGGACGAAGGTTTCAACCGTGGTTGGGTCCGTACCGACGGTAAACCGACGGTCAGCAGTAGGTCGGTCCGCGACGGAAACCAATGCTCGCGCCGCGTCCTCGATGAAGACGAACTCGTGTGGAACGTCCACGGGGGCGGGGAACAGCACGTTTCGACCGGCGATAGGTCGCTCGAGCAGCGGGCGAACTAGGTCGTTCGTTACGCCCGGGCCGTAGAAATCGGGCAGGTGAACGACCGTGGTCGGGAACGAAGCGTTGATGAGCGTCTCGTCGGTCTCGGCCTTTATTTTTGCCACGCGGGTAGGTGGGTCGATAGGTGTGTCAGGCGTAATCGGTGGCACCGACGTTCCGAATACCCACGTGTTTCCGGGGTAGACGAGATGAGCATCTGTTTCGCCAACCGCCGTGGCGAGTAGGCGTGCCGATTCGAGGTTGTGGTAGTAGTTGGTGAGCGGAAAATTGATGCAGTGAAAAACTACGTCCACGTTTCGAACTGCTCGACGAACATTGAGTGGAACGAGAACGTTACCCCGAACGACTTCGACCTCTGCTTGAGGAAATCGCTCACGGAAGCGCTGATCACTCCGGACGAAAACGCGGATTCGATCGTCCGGGTTCGATTCGAGCAGTCGTTCGACGACGGCACTCCCCAACGCGCCAGTCGCTCCTGTGACGAGATATCGTACCCCCATTCCACCCTCCGCATCCCGATTCTACGTCGAGGGTAGTCATTGTTGTGTAAATAATTTTTTATATTTTCCGATGTATATGGGAGGATGTGGTGAAACAAAACTCGGTCAATGCTCGGGGAGGGATGTACCATCGGAGGACGAGGTTCAGGGCATCCGGGCGAAAATTCCGATAGCCGAAATCCCTTCCCTCACCGAGTCACGAGAGTAGATCATGCGCGTCGAAGCCATCGGGGCAGGTGTGTTGGTCGAACTCATTGCCGTGGCAGTCGGTGCAACCCTTCCCCTCCCACCGGAACTGCGAATAAACGCGGGAGTCGCGCTTCTAACGATCGGACTCGCAGGTGGGTACGTTGCTGGACGGGTCGCCGGCGGGAACTGGCGAAAGGGCATCCTTCATGGCTCGTTCGCGGGAGCGATCGGCGGCGTCGTACTCGCGGTCGTTCTCGGCTATACGATGGTGACGCCGGGGAGCGAAGTCGGTGCACTCTGGGGGCTGAACTATCTGATAGCGACGGGTGGCCTTCCGACGGAGTTCGCCGCGGTGTACGACCGACAACTCGCAATCGTGTTTCCGGCGCTGATAGGCGTTCTTCTCGCTATCGAAGGCGCGGTTGCTGGTGGTGCAGCCGGAACCGTGAGCGTCGAACCGCCATAGGGAGTCCAACGGAGGATTCGGTCGTCTTCGTTCGCTGGTAACCCGCGACCGTCCCCGGTTGCTGGTGGCGAAATACAGACCGTCGGGTCCAGCGACGACGCTTCGGAGACGGCCGAACTTGCCTTCGAACAGCCGTTCGTCGGATTCGACCGTCCGGCCATCGGAACCGAACCGCACTCGATGTAGGTGCTCACTCGCCAACGTTCCGAAGTAGAACGAACCGTCGTAGAACGCCGCGCTCGCCGGTGCGATGGTCGGGGTATACGACGCGAGAGGGTCGGTAAATGCTGGATCCTCGCTTTCACCGGTAACGACCGGCCATCCGTAGTTGTTCCCCTGCTCTATGCGGTTGATTTCGTCGTCCGTATCGGGGCCGTGCTCGGTGCTGTACAGGGTGCCCATTTTCGGATGGAATGTAAGGCCCTCGGGGTTGCGGTGGCCGTAGCTGAACACCGCTCATTCGCAGTCGGGCACCGACCCATCGGGTTCGAGACGAAGAATCGAACCGTGTAGCGTCTCCGGGTTCTGTGCAAGTTCGGGTCGATCCGCATCACCGACCGAGGCGTAGAGATAGCCGTCCGGTCCGAAGGTGAGACGACCGCCCGTGTGTCGCTGTGCACCGGGGATATCGTCGAAAATCACGGCTTCACGTTCGAGGTCGCCGTCCGCGAGACGGTAGCGAAGGATGCGCTGTGAAATGCCGTCGTCCTCGTAGGTGTGAAACAGGTAAAGGTGCGGCGTAGTAGGGAAATCGGGGTGAAGCGTGAATCCGAGCAGACCGCCCTCACCGACCGCGTTCGTGTCGTCGATTTCGGCGAGGAACTCGACCCCATCGGAGTCGAGTCGATTGACGCGCCCCGACCGCTCAGTGAAGTAGAGCGTTGCGTCGGGTAAGAAATCAGTACCCCACGGGATTTCGAGGACGGTCGCAACCGTCTCGACGGCGGAATCCTGTTGAGCAGCACGTTCATCCATCTCCTGCAGTGAATCGGTGCGGGAGGCGTGAACGGATGATTCGTGGTGTGCTCCGGACGTCGTGTTGCCGGTCACGACGCCAACCGAAAGGAGGACACCGGTACTGGCGAGGAGCTGTCTTCTGGTACTGGATGGCACAGAATACCGAACACATTGATCAGGAATTAATTTTTACTAAATTTTAATAATTATCTAGAAAATCAGTGGTGAAGATAGTCGAACGAGGAACAGTTACCCGGAGAAACAGTGCATGGATTCGTTGCGATGCACATCCCATCAAATCATGATGACCCACTTCCAAGAAGTTTCGAGGCATTCGACTACTTGAGTTCGATCATAATTACGTCTCGGGGGTCACGTGTGCCTTGAATATAGCAAGTTCGGGTGGTGCGACGGACATCGAACACGTGGAACGAGACGACCAATCGACCTGCCGAAACCGTCGCCCGAAGAATCGGCCCGCGACTGGTCAGGGCGACGTATGGCGGGGCCGGGACTGGCGTTGCCTGCATCGAAAACCCGGCGGCGGAAACCGCCTCGGCGAGAATCGTTGAAAACACCGGCAGTAGTCCGGATTCGTGGAGTTCTCTCGATAGCGGTTCGACGACTTCCTCGCGGTCCGTGGTCGCCTGGAAGGTCGTTTCGCCGACTGTCGCCTCGTCGTTCCACGACTCGGCGACCCTGTCTGCACAGCGAATGACGGCGGTAATCGTTTCTTCGTGTTCGCCGAGGATGTACTCGCGAATCGCTGTTTCCGGGTCGACCATCGCTCTATGACGCGTCTTGAGGGGACAAAACCGTGTCGAACGATAGCATCCACAGGAGAGAAAGTTTATATCGGAATTGGATAGAACTTCCGATGGAATGAGACGAATCCTCTCCCGCGTCGGAATCGGCTCCGCTCGTGTCGATACGGTCCTCCCGAAGACCACGCTCACTGCAGGTGAATCCGTGCAGGCCGAAGTCCACGTCGAAGGTGGTTCGACCGAGCAGGAAGTAGACGCGATCTATTTCGCCCTGTTGACACGGTACAAAACCGACGACAGCACCCGAACGGGCGTCATCGACAAGTTCCAGGTCGCGGACCCGTTCACGATCGCTCCGAACGAGGAGAAGACGTTCCCCATCACCATCGACGTTCCCCTCGATACGCCCATTACTGCCGGTCGAACGAACGTCTGGCTCGAAACCGGTCTCGATATCGACTGGGCAGTTGACCCCGACGACAAAGACCCAGTTCAGATCGATCCCGGTCCACGACTCTCGACGTTCCTCGACGCGCTTGATTCGCTCGGATTCACCCTCCGAACCGCGAAATGCGAGAAAGCGCCCGGCGGACTGTTCTCAAGTCACCAGTTCGTTCAGGAACTGGAGTTCGTTCCCCACTCCGGCCCGTTTAGCGGCAAACTCGACGAGCTCGAAGTCGTCCCGACGGAAACCGAATCTGAACTCGAATCGAAGTTGGAAATCGACCGCAGAGGCGGCCTCCTCTCGGAAATGGCGGACATTGATGAGCGATGGACACAGCTTACGTTTACGAACGAGAGCGCGAGCGAGATGAAATCGAAGCTCCACGACGAAATCGAGCGACACGCCTGAAATCGTTCATTCACGCCACTAATCGTCGGACGATACCCCGACGCTCGGCCTGTCCCGCATATCAGTCCACACCCCGCTTTCGAGGTCGATGGCGTCGTTCCACTTGCCTGCCAGTGACGAGACTGCAAGGTCGCCAGTCACGTTGTTCATTGTCGCAATACGGCCCAAAATCGGGTCCACACCCGCGACGAAGCCGACGATTTCGAGCGGAAGGCCCGCGGCGTTCAGGATAATGGTGAGCATAATGAGCCCCGCACCGGGAACACCTGCGGTTCCGATACTGACGAGGACGACGGTTGCGAGGATGACGACTTGATCGGCGAGGCCGAGGGAAACGCCGACCACGTTTGCGGCAAACACTGCCGTCACTGCCTGCCGGATCGCGGCACCATCCATGTTGATGGTCGCACCGAGCGGAAGCGAAAAGCCATACACGCTCTCGTCGATGCGGAGGTGCTCCTCGGCATCGGTAATCGTCACCGGGAGCGTCCCGCTGGACGACCGAATGCTAAACGCCGTCACCATGGCGTCTCTCGCACCGCTCAGGAACGCGAGCGGTGACTGCCCGAGTCCGGCCATCGTGATGAGACCGAGATACGTAACCGAGATGTGAATCGCAATTCCGAGCGCGATAACGCCGACGAGCGAAGCGAGCGAAAACAACGCGCCGACACCGTTTTGTCCGAGCGAGGATGCGACGAGGGCGAAGACACCGATAACTCCGAATTCCATCACGCCCCAGACGATGGCGAACAGTGCTTCGGTTCCCGCGTCGATAGCACGGAAGATCCCTTCGACGCCCTCACGGATTCGGGCGTCGTCGGTTTGGTCACGGACGAGCGCGAGCGCGAGTCCGAACACGACGACGAAGAAGATGGTTGCGAGAAGGTCGCCATTTACCATCGCCGAGAGTGGATTTTCGGGGACGATTCCGAGGATGACCTCCGAGAGTTGAGGAGCCTCCGCGGATTTCGCTTCCCCGCCGGTGAATTCGACGCCCGTTCCGGGGTTGATGAGGTTCGCGACACCCAACCCGATGCCGGCGGCGATAGCAGTCGTCGCCATGTAGAGGAAGACGACAACGCCGCCGACTCGTCCGAGACGAGCCGGGGAGAGTCGCTTCATTCCCGAAATGATGGTAAAGATGACCAACGGAACGACGAGCATCTTGAGGAGACGCAAGAAGAGATCGCCCACCGGTTGCAGGTTCGTCGCCGGTTGTCCGAACGAAAGGCCGACAACCGCGCCGAGGACGAACCCCAGCGAGATTCGATACACGATCGGGACGGCACGATAGCGCCGCCATAGATTCCGAATTGTCGTACTCATGTGCGTTATTACTAGCAGAATATTCAATTTCTGTCGAATGCGTCTAGTACTACCGGTATCTCAGACACCTTCGAAGCGTCAGTTCGACGATGATACCGTGGAACGCGGTAGCGTGGCGAGCAGCAACAGCTGACACGGTATGAAAACAGGTCGAACGGACGGGGAACGTGAACGCCAAGTGCGAGAGACGTAAAAATAGCGTTCGTGAGCGAGCAATCGGACTCCGATAAACCGCTTCGTGTCGAAGACGGCAAGGAACTCGACCGAATCATCGACCAACACGGCCTCGTCCTGGTCGATTGCTATACGAAAGGTTGTACCCTCTGTCAGGCCATCGAACCGGTAGTCGGAAACGTCGCCCGAGTCACCGACGCGACGGTGGTGATGGTGAATCCGGCAAACGATCTCTCGCTTGTAGAAGAATATGCCATCCGGAGCGTTCCGACGCTCCTGTTGTTCGAAAACGGTCAACTCGTTGGTCGGATGGCGGACGGGTTTCAGGGAACGGATGCAGTGGTCGAGTTCGTGAGAGCGACCACGAAACGAGAGTAGGGTCGTGAAGTCATTGTTATCCCTTAACAAGGAGCAAAAAACCTATAAATACCTACGTGTGATTGTTTATCACAGATGGTAGTTGAAACGATTCCGCTGTTCGGGCCGGTTCCCGGTGGGATGGAACTCGCGGTGATCCTGCTCATCGCAGTACTCCTGTTCGGTGCTAACAAGATTCCCAAACTCGCACGTTCCACGGGCGAAGCCATGGGCGAATTCAAGAAAGGACGACAGGAAGTCGAAACCGAACTCCGCGAGATGCAGGAGTCCGACTCGACGACCGATACGACGAGCGACTCGACCGTCGAAGCAGAGCCGGAAGCATAACCCGGATTCGGGGGGCGGCATATACTCGGCCCGACGATTTTTGGAGAATCAGTGGTACAGTGACTACTTCGACGCGAAAGTGTCCCCCGTTGGCCGACCACAACGGAAAAGTCACTCTCCCGCAAACGGAACACTATGGCCGACGACACGACAGAGGCAGACAGCGACGACGCGAACGAACATTCCGAACAGTCAGGGTCGGGACTCGGGACGCTTCTCCTAGTCGGATTTTCGTTTATCGCGGGCTACCTCGTCGGAAAGAGCCACGGAAGCGAGTCGAACCTGCGTGAAGGACTCGACGATTTCGGAAGGACCGAAAAAGGACCGATGGAAATCGAGATACAGGGAACAGAAGATGAGTTGGCTGCTGAATCGGGAACTGAAGAGTTGGAGGACGAAACCGAACCTGAGACCGAAGAAGACGGGGAGGAGTCGGTCGCGGAGGAAGCGGAACCCGACGACGAAAACGAAGAAACGGAAGGCTAGTATCCAGTAGCAGTACCGTCTTTTCGCGGTTCAGTCGCCCCGGAAAGCACACCGTTCTCGTTTCTCACTATCTGTGCACCGCCGAAAAGCGACGGCGGGAGTACCCGGACGTCGTGACCCTTTCGGACGAGTTTCGAAGCGAGGTTCCCATCGGTCCGTCCTTCGACTGCGAGCGTACCTTCCTCCCGGTAGCGCCATCGTGGGTGGTCGAGCGCAGCCTGGAGCGGCATATCGTAATCGACGATGTTGGAAATCACCTGCGCGTGCCCTTGCGGTTGCATGTACCCCCCCATGACACCGAAAGCAGCCCAGTCGTCGTCGCCAAACCGTGCGAGCGCTGGAACGAGGGTGTGGAACGGACGCTTTCCGGGTTCGAGACGGTTCGGATGGTCGGGATCGAGCGAGAACGATGCGCCGCGATTTTGAAGGCTGATACCGGTATCGCCAGCGACCAGTCCCGACCCGAATCCAGCGAACCGTGAATTGATGTACGAGACGACGTTGCCTTCGGCATCCGCAACGCAGAGCAGGACGGTGTCGGCGTCCTCGGCGTGTGCATCCGGAACGCCGAAACTCACGTCGTGATTCGTCTCGGTTCCGACGTGCTTTGCGCGTTTTTTTGCCCACGAATCGGACGCAAGTGGCGGGATTTTTTCGTACTCCGGGTCAGTGATGTACCGGTGTCCGTCGTGGAAGGCGAGTTTCATCGCCTCCGCGAAGTAATGAACGCGCTCCGGCGAGTCGAGCGGGTGGTCACCGGCACCGATCTCCTCGGCGATGTTGAGCGCCTCCAGCGCTATAAGGCCCTGATTGTTCGGTGGGAGTTCGAATATCTCCGTCCCTCGATACGTGGTCGAAACCGGGTCGATGAACTCGGGTTCAAACGAAGTGAGGTCGTCAACCGTTAGAAAACCACCCTCCGACTGGACTTCGTCGGCTATTTGCTCGGCGATATCGCCTTCGTACAGGACGTCCGCACCTTCCTCCGCGATTCGACGGAGACTTTCGCCGAGTCGGGGAAGTGTCATCGTCTCGCCGACGCTCGGGGCGGTTCCCTCCTTCAGATACGCCTCGCGGGCGTGATCGGATGTAAAAAGCGTTTCCGCGCCGGTCCAATGGGATGCGATGACCTCCGAGACGGGATACCCACCAATCGCGTAATCGATAGCCGGTTGGAGTGTGTCACCGAGTGATAGAGTCCCGAGTTGCTCTACCGTCGCCTCCCACCCGCGTGCAGTCCCGGGAACGGTGACGGCGTGTGGTCCGAGAAATGGCATTCCGAGGGTATCCGTGTCATCGCTGTCATCGACCGCATATCCTCGGTTCTCCGGATACCACGACGATGGGTCGTCGTGATTTTCAATAGCGGAACGAACGTTTTCGATGGTCGCATCGGCGGGCGCACCACCACAACTTCGCATCGCACCGACTTCGCCGTCGGCAGTGCGATAGAGTGCGAATACATCACCACCAAGGCCGGTACTCGTGGGCTCGACCACGTTGAGCGCGGCAGCAGTGGCGACGGCGGCGTCGAACGCATTTCCCCCATTCCGAAGAATCGAGACACCGGCTTGTGCCGCGAGGGGCTGGCTCGTCGCGACGATTCCGTTTGGCGCGTAGACAGTAGACCGTCGGGACGTGAACCGATCCAAATCTGGTTTCGTCATACCATGCCATACACGGAAACGGCCCTAAAATACCCACCAAATAGTTTCGGTGCCGGGTTTAGGGAAGCGTGATTATACTGGTATCGTATGACGTTCTCGATCTGCGTTCGGGAAGAATCCGACGAGGGAACCAGTTTCGGAGTCGCCGTCTCGACCGACGCGCCGGCGGTTGGCGCACTCGCGCCGTGTATCAGCCACGACGGGGTCATCAGCACTCAGAGTTTCGTCAACGTGTGTCTGGGCCGCCGCGGGATCGCGCTCCTCCCGGACATCGCCGTGGACGATGCGCTGAAAGGCCTGCTCGAGCAGGATGACCACAGCGACCTCCGACAGGTTCACGGACTCGATGTGCGCGGAAACGCCTTCGCCTATTCGGGAGACGGCTGTGACGGGTGGTTCGGCCACCGGGTTCACGAGGAACACGACCTCACGGTCGCCGGGAACATGCTCGTCGGGGAGGAGACGCTGGAGACGCTGGCCGAAACCTTCGTCGCGAGCGAGGGAGAGGACGACCTTGTCTCCAGACTCATCGATGCATTGGCCGCCGGAAAAGAAGCGGGCGGCGACAAACGCGGCCACACCTCCGCGGCGGTGATGGTGAAAGCACCACGAACCATGGCCCACCACGATTTGCGAGTCGATGCGCACGATGAACCGATCGCGGAACTCAAGCGTGTCTACGAAACCGCGAAGGAGGCGAGCGAGGGATTCAGTGAATCCTCGAAGGAGCGAATCTTCGACTAAGAACGGCTCTGCTGGCTCGACAATCGTCGAACCATGATCGGAGAAGTTAGATAGGAATCGACCGAAGTAGTCCGCACCTGTAGTACCGAAACGTCGTTCCGAAACCGTAGAAGGGTAGCTACACGGACCCGTCCGATTCCACTCGGTGGCAGGCCGCGGCGTGAGCCTCACCCGCTTGCACTACCTGCGGCGTTTCCCGCTCGCACGGTGACGGAAACGCCGCTATAACGGCCTCTTCCGCTTGATCGCGCCGTTCGGCCGCCAGTTCGGTGGCGGCCTTCCGAACCGCATCGACCGCCTCCGGTGGTAAGTCCGCCGAATCGCAGGGAAGCAACTGCGTCACGAGATACGACGCGACGCTCTCGTCGTCGGTTCGTTTCCCCTCCGCCGAAAGTCGCGTTTTCGCCGCGTGGGGGTCGAGTTCGCCCGACAAGACGCGATTTCGGAACGTGAAAGCGCTCCTGAATTCCTCCTCAGTTCCCGGCCAGTCGTCCGGCGGAATCACCATCGGACAACGAGTATGAAACCGGCACCCGGACGGCGGATTCAGCGGTGAGGGAACCGTCCCTTCGAGGATGATTCGCTCGTCGCGGTCGCCGGGGTCGATTCGCGGCACCGCCGACAGCAACGATTTCGTGTAGGGGTGCTGCGGGTCGTCGTACAGTTCCGCGACGGGAGCGGTTTCCACGATTTTTCCGAGATACATCACTGCTACGCGGTCCGCGACGTGACGAACCACGCTCAGATTGTGGGCGATGAAGACGAGTGACAGGCCGAACTCGTCTTGTAGCTCATCGAGCAAGTTGAGGATCTGGGCCTGTACGGACACGTCCAGCGCGGACACCGGTTCGTCGGCGATTATGAGTTCTGGTTCCAGCGACAGTGCACGAGCGATACCGACGCGCTGTTGCTGGCCGCCGGAAAACTGGTTCGGGTAGCGGTCGATGTGCGCCGGTTTCAACCCGACTCGCTGGAGGAGTTCCTTCGCACGCTCCAGTCGTTCCTCCGCGTTGGCACCGATTCCGTGAACCTCCATCGGGGCGGTGAGGATTTCACCGACCGTCTGCCGCGGGTTCAGGGAAGCCAGCGGGTCTTGGAATATCATCTGGAGGTTCCGACGATACGGGCGCATTTCGCTCGCCGACAGTTCGGTGATGTCCTCGCCGTGGTAGGTCACCGACCCCGCGGTCGCGTCGTGCAGGTTGAGAACCGTCCGACCGAGGGTGCTCTTTCCGCATCCCGATTCGCCGACGATTGCGAGCGTTTCACCTTCGTGAACCGTGAGGTCCACGCCGTCCACCGCCCGGACGCTTCCGGTTTCGCCGACCAATCGGTCGAGAACGCCGCTCGACTGGTCGAAGTGTTTTTTCAATCCGCGAACGGTCAAGAGCGGTTCGCCGTCGGTTCGTTTCTTGTGTTTTGTCGTCTGCATGCTCATAACCGTTCCTCCTGTGGTCCGCGGCGAAGACATGCCGCAACGTGGCCCTCGTCGTTTTTCGTTCCGTATTCCGTTGATTTCCCGACCGGTCTGAAGTCAGGGTCGGTTTCGTAGCATTCCCGCGTCGCCTCCGGACACCGCGGAGCGAAGTGGCATGCGAAAGGAATATCGATGAGGTCCGGGACGTTGCCCCCTATCGGTTGAAGCGCCTCGGTCGGTGCATCGAGTCGGGGCGTACTGGCGATGAGGCCTTGCGTGTAGGGATGTTGTGGGTTGCGGAACAGTTCTCCCGTCTCCGCACGCTCCACGATTTTACCGGCGTACATCACGTTGACGCGGTCACAAACCTCCGCGACGACCGCGAGATCGTGCGTAATGAGGAGGATTGCCGTGTCGAAGGCCTCCTTCAAGTCTCGGAGTTCGTCGAGAATCTGGGCCTGAATCGTTACGTCGAGCGCCGTCGTCGGTTCGTCCGCAATGAGCAGGTCGGGTTCCGCGGCGAGCGCCATTGCAATCATCGCACGCTGGCGCATACCACCCGAGAACTCGTGTGGGAAATCGGTCGCCCGAGTTTCAGGTTCCGGAATCTCGACGCTCTCGAGCATTTCGATCGCTTTCCGCCACGCTTCACCGTTTTTCGAGGAGCCGATGAGTTTGCGCTTGAGTTCGGCGGGGAGGCTGATCGACTCGCCGACCGGTTGGTGGAGTCGAATCATCTCGGCGATCTGTTCACCGACGGTCAACGTCGGATTGAGGCTGTTCATCGGGTCTTGGAACACCATCGAAATCGTACCGCCGCGGATCTCGCGGCGCTCCGATTCAGGCAGTTCGAACAACGAATCGCCGTGCAGTCGGATATCGCCGCCAGCGATCTCGCCCGGCTCCTCGACGATTCCCATGATGGTGTCGGCGAGGACGCTCTTTCCGGAACCGGACTCGCCGACGAGACCGACGATTTCGCCGGGTTCGATTCGCAGGTCGACCTCGTTCACGGCATCGACCGTCCCCCTCGGCGTCGGGAATCGAGTGTGGACCTTTTCGACTTCGAGGAGACTCATCTGTTTTCGACCTCCCCTTCGCTCACATCGAAGATGTCGCGCAGACCGTCGCCGAGCATGTTGAACGCGAGCACCGTCAGCATGATTGCGAGGCCCGGCATGACGCTAATCCACCACGCTTGGTCGATGAACTGGCGACCGTCGGAGAGGAGCAGGCCCCACGTCGGGGTCGTCGGC
The DNA here is from genome assembly GCF_026248685.1 of Haladaptatus caseinilyticus. Lineage (NCBI taxonomy): Archaea > Methanobacteriati > Methanobacteriota > Halobacteria > Halobacteriales > Haladaptataceae > Haladaptatus > Haladaptatus caseinilyticus. Next base: position 365,442 of record NZ_CP111037.1, read on the forward strand.
TTGACGCCGAGTCCGAGGAAGGACAAGCCAGCCTCCGCGAGGATTGCCAGCGGAATCATCAACGTCGCCTGCACGATGAGTGGGGCGACCGCATTCGGCAGGATCTCTTTCGTCATGATTCTGCGATTACTCATACCAATCGCGCGGGCCGCCATGACGTACTCCTCCTCGCGGAGCGACAGCACCTCACCCCTGACGAGGCGAGCAAAATCGTCGATGTACGCGATACCGATCGCGATGACGACGTTCGTGACGCCCAATCCGCCGGAGATGGCGATGATACCGACGCCGAGGATGAGTTCGGGGAACGCCCACTGGAAGTCCACATAGCGCATCAACACGCTATCGATCCACCCACCGTAGAAACCCGCAAGGAGACCTATCGACGTACCGAGCGTGAACGCGACTGCAACCGTCGCGAGGGCGACGAGGAGCGAAACGCGCGCGCCGTATATCATCCGTGAAAGGACGTCGTGGCCGAACGAGTCAGTTCCGAGCGGATGCCAGACGCGTTCAGTTCCGGCGTCGTCATCGTAGTTTCCCTCCGAATAGCTGTTCGGCCCCTGCATGAAGCCGAACGAGGCTTCTGGGTCGTGCGGTGCGACATACGGCGCGAACACCGCCGTAAAAATGAACAGGACGACGATGACGGCTCCGAACAGCGCCATTTTGTCGCCCAATATGCCCTCGACAACTCGCTGGCGGGTGGTTTTGTGTTCTTCGTACTGTTCTTCTTCCTGATATTCTGGCGGAACGTCGGCTGGCCCGGGTTCGGCGGGCGTGCTCGGGCCGACGCCCGGTTCGGTGTGTTCCGTCATTGGGAGCCTCCGTAGCCGATGCGGGGGTCGATGACCGTGTAGACGAGGTCCACCGCAAGGTTCGTGAACACCATCACGGCGGCGACGATGAGGATGACCGCCTGGGTCACCGGGTAGTTTCTATCGAGCATCGAGTCGACGAGCAGTCGCCCGAGACCCTGAATGCCGAAGACCAGTTCGACCGTGACGCTGCCGACGAGCACCAGCGCGAGTTGGATGCCCGCGACGGTGATCACAGGAATCAACGCGTTCTGGAGCGCGTGCTTGTATAGCATCACGCGGTTGCTGACGCCTTTCGCGCGAGCGGTTCGGATGTACGGCTTGTTCAGCACTTCCAACAGCGACGAACGCATCATCCGCATCACGACCGCGGCGTACGGCAGTCCGACGGCGATACCGGGGAGCAGGATGCTCTCCAACCACGGCCGAATTCCTTCGCTCGGCGGCGTATACCCGAAGACAGGGAGGAGGTTCAGCCACACGCCGAACACCAGTGCCAACAGGATACCGACGAAGAACGCGGGCATCGAGACGCCGAGGAACGCCGTAACGGTCGCCACATAATCGACTCCCTCACCCTTACGGGTCGCGCTGAGAATGCCGGTTGGAACTGCAACGCCAAGACCGATGATGATGGCGAGAACGCCGATAGAGAGCGTTTTCGGCGCGGCCTGTCCCACGAGCGTGGAGACGGGTTGGCCGGTGCTGAGGCTCTGGCCGAAGTTCAACGTGAGCATGTCAAACAGCCAGTCGAAATACTGCATGTACAGCGGCCTATCCAGTCCCAGTTTGGCGCGAAGGGCCTCAATCGCTTGCGGGGTCGCCTCCTGTCCGAGCATGGTGCGAACCGGACCGCCCGGTATCAGGCGGAGTCCGAAAAACACCGTAGTCGCCACTAACCACATGATGAAGGCGGCGTGCACCACCCGTTTCGCGACGTACTGGCGCATCTACCCCTCGACCCACGTCGTGTGGAAATTGCGCATGAATGGGATGTGAGAAAACCCCTTCACGGTGGAGCGTTTCGCGGCGATGTCCTCCTGATGCATCAGGTAAGCGTGCGGAGCTTGCTTGATAAGGTGGTCTTCCAACTGCTGGAGCGCTTTCTTGCGCTCCGCACGTTCGAGCGCCGTGCGCTGTTTCGCTAGGAGTTCGTGGGTTTTGTCGTCCTCGAAATTCACCCAGTTCCAGACGCCGCCGTCGTCCGGCTTGCGATAGAAGTTCCAAAGCGACTGGTCGGGGTCCGGGTCGCCGACACTGCCGCTGATGGTGGTGTCGTAGTCACCCTTCTCGTAGCGTTCCCAGTAGGTCGAACTGGTTACCTGCTCGATGCTAACGTCGAACCCGGCTTTGTTCAACTGCTGACGCATCGCCTTCGCGCCACGAAGGCTACTCTGGGTGGTCAGAATGTGGAAGGATGCTCCTTCGGCACCCGCCTCCTTGATGAGTTTCTTTCCTGCTTCCGGGTCGTACTGTTGGTCCGTCGGCTTGTCGTCACGCCAGACCCAGTTCGTTGCCTTGTTGATCGGTCCCGTGTCGGGAAGCGCGTTTCCGAAGTAAGCCGCGTTCACGTACGCCTCGTTGTCGATGGATTTGGCGATACCCATCCGGGCTTTTCTCGAACTGAAGGGGTCACGACGCTGGTTCATTGCGAACCCGTACCAGTTGATACCCGGCGCGGCGAGTTTATCGACGTCGCGCGACTGTTCGATTTTCTTGACGTTTTGAAGTGGAACGAGGTTGGTGAAGTCGATGTCGCCGCTCCGAAGCGCGTTTACGAGTGTCGCGGGTTCCGGAATGGGTTTGATGTCGATACCATCCAAGTACGGGAGCGAATTCCCCTCACCGTCTTCCCCGAAGTAGTCATCGAACGCATCGAGCGTGATTCCGGACCCGATTTCGTGTTTCGTTACCTTGAACGGTCCCGTTCCGACCGGTTTCACCTTGTACTGCTCCGCACCCATCTTCTCGATGGCGTCCTTGCAGACGATGGTCGCCGCACGACCGGGACCCCGCGTGAGGTAGATGAGTGCGGGAGCCATCGGTTCTTCGAAGTTGAGTTCGACAGTGTGGTCGTTCTTGACGACGACACCGCCGTCGTCGACCGCTTTGAGCGACTCCAGTTTGGAAGCCGCGGGGGCTTCTTCCGATATGGTCCGGTCGATGGTATATTTCACGTCCTCGGCGGTGAAATCCGACCCGTCGTGGAATTTCACACCGCTACGAAGGTCGAACGTGAACTTCGTCCCGTCGTCGCTGACCGTCCAATCTTTCGCGAGATCGCCTTGAATCGTGAGGTCTTTTTTCAGCGTGACGAGGCCGTTGAACACGTTTGCGGCCACTTGGAAGTACTGTCCGACGCTGATAAACGGAGGATCTAGCACGTCGATACTGCCGGTGAACCAGCCCGCACTGAGCCGACCACCGCGCTGCCCCTCGGACGGTACACCGGTAGTTCCGTCGCCTTTCCCGCTTCCGTCACCGCTTCCACTACCGTCGCCACTGCCACCGCTGGTACAACCGGCTAAACTGGTGATTCCAGCCGCACCGAGGAGTTTCATCGTCGTCCGGCGGTCGATGACCGGACCGCTCAGGTCGGCATCCGGAATATTGCTACTTTTTCCCATGGTATACTGGTACACATGAACAGACCCACTTCGTTATATCCCCGAATATATTCGTGTTAGAACCCACCATACAAGAAATGATAGACCAACAGCATTTTTATTTCTCCAATGCGAAGGTTGACTTCGGTTGGTTTCGTAAACTACCGGCATGCGAGAAGTGACGTTCCGGGTACGACATCACGGCGAACCCGAGAGCGACATCAGCGCTGACTATCCAGCAATTACGATTCGCTCCGTCTCCTCGATGACGGGACGCGCCGCGGAGCGAAAACGAATCATCGAAATCACCGGTCCGGAGACCTCAGTCGCGGGATTTCTCGACGAGTTCGCCGCCGCCCCTGCTGTATTGAGCGTCGACCGGTTGACTCGCCTCGACGTTCCGCGCGTCCTCGTCGCCGTCACCATCGACAGCTATCAGTGGGACAGCATTTCACAACGGTTGGCCGACCTGGGAGTCCACTATCGGACCGGGGCAACTATCGAAGCAGGTTGGGAACGCTGGACGCTGTACCTGGACGAATCGGACGACCTGAACGAGATCATTGCATCACTCGAACGGGCGGGAAACGAGACCGACCTCATTCGAAACGTCGAAGTGGACGAGGTGGCCGAGCACGAACGGTTGGAGTTTTCCCGGGTGCTCAGCAACCTCACAAGCAGACAACGTGAAGTTCTCGGGACCGCCATAGAACTCGGCTACTATCAACCGAAAAAAGGGACGAGTATCGAAGACATCGCCGACGCGGTCGGAATCGCGTCGACCACAGCGTGGGAGCATCTCGCTCGCGCGGAGACGAAAGTAATGGAAGAGGTCGGAAACAAGATCACTTCAACTGGCGCTCGGTCCCCGAATCGAGAGTAGCGTTCCGAGCAAAGACGCGACAACCGCGAATCCGGCAAGCACCGCGAAGAGAACGGTCGGCGAGAAATATTGAAGCACGACACCTGCGATCGTAGCGCCGAGCGCGCCGACGCCGAACACTCCGAGATAGGTGTAGCCGTACGAAATTCCACGTGCTTCAGGCGGCGTGTACTCGGCGACAGTGGCCTGATAGAGCGGTTGCACGACGAACAAGAAGAATCCGAGGACGAAGCTGACGGCGAGCAAGGGAACGAGTCCGGCGTTCGAGGCGGGCACGAAGACCAGTGCGATTATCGCCAGGATTCCGAACGAGGCCGCGATACCGTGAGCGTTTTTCACCCTGTCGGTGAGTTTCCCGCCGACGTATTGCCCGGCCATTCCAACCGTCAGCAGGCCGGCGTATAGGTACCGTGCAGGCTGTAGTGATTCTCCAGCGAACGCAACGGGTGCGAACATCGGCAGTTGACCCAGAAGATCCGGCAGGAAGGTCAGTACGCCGCGATAATAGAGTCCTGACATCATGACGATGCCGAAAACGACGACGAACCACCCGGCGAACAACATTCGTGAGGTGGTGAAAAACTCGGAAAGCGAAGAGACACCGCCGTCAGCACGGGTTTCCTGTCCCTCGACCGCCGCCGACTCGTCAATTTCGGTTCGGAACGCGAGGAAGGCCGCGATGAGCGCCGGAATAGCGAGGATTCCGACGACGGTTCGCCAGTCGAACACGAGCAGGAGGAGCGTCGTGGCGAGCGGTCCGAACGCGATACCGAAGTTTCCGGCCATGCCGTGGTACGCGAACGCGCTTCCGCGTTCGCTGACACCTTTACTGAGGAGCGCGAGTCCGGAGGGATGGTAGACACTGGCCGAGATACCCCACAGCACGAGTGCCAACGCGACCACAGCGAGCGTCGGTGCAACTGAAAGCAGGAGGAACGATCCAGCCATGCCGAGCAGGCAGAGAACGATGAGACTCCGCGAACCGTAGGAGTCGGAGAGGACGCCACCTGGCAGTGCTCCGATTCCGAACAGTGCGTATCCGACGCCGACGACGATTCCGAGCGTCCCCGTCGTCGTATGAAACTCCGAGAGCCAGACGGTGAGAAAGATGGGAAACGAGAGTTCGTAGGTGTGAACCATCGCATGTGCGAGCATGGTGAGTCCGACGATGGTTCGGTCGTTGCGGTTCACAGTGGGTGTTGGTTCGGTATCGGTTATAAAATGTGGCCCGAATCGAATCGGGTTCACTTCGATAACCGACAGAACAAAGTCCGCAGGGTGGGTGGCTTCGGCTAGCATGACAGGTGCTGACGACGAGGGGGAGACGACGAGCGAATCACTAGTTTCCATACTCGAGTCGCTGGGTGTCGAGTACGTGTTCGGGTACCCCGGTGGACGAGTCATCGAACTGTTGGACGACCTGCCGGAGTCCGACGTAGGTGTCGTTCGACCACGTGACGAACGTGAGGGAAGCGTCATGGCCGAGATGTACGGTCGCCTACACGGGAAACCCGCAGTCCTCGCCGGACAGGGGCCATGGATCGGAAGCCTCGGTGTCATCGGTCAGATGGAGGCCCGTCTCGCCTCGTCGCCGATGGTCGTCCTGACCGAGGCGAGCGAGCGTGGCGACTACTCGACGCTCGCCCCCTATCAGCAATCGCGGGGCGATTACGGCGGTCTCTCACTCCCGAAGATATTGGACGGCGTGACGAAAGAGCACTGGTTCCCGCGAACGCCGACCGAAACCCTACGAAGCGTCCAACTGGCGTTCAAACACGCGACGGCCGGTCGGTCGGGACCGACCGCCGTCATCCTCGATGGGGGAGCGATCACGGACGAAGTGCCGAGCGACCCGATACCGCCAGTGTGGGACAGCGAGAAGCAGGTACGGAACTGGGAGTCGAAACCGACTGACGACGACGTCGCGGACTCGAAAACGGCACTCGAATCCGCCGAGCGTCCCGTCATCGTCGCCGGGAACGGCGTTCACTCCGCGAACGCCTACGATGAACTGCAGGAGGTCGCAGAGGCGTACGATGCAGTGGTGTCGACCTCTTACCTCGGAAAATCGACGATTCCGGAGACGCACGAACTCGCCGCGGGCGTCATCGGGTCGTTCGGTCACGAAGGTGCGAATCGAGTCGTCAGCGAAGCCGACGCCCTCCTTATCGTCGGGTGTCGAATGAACCCGATGGATACGAACTGGCAAGCGTCGTCGTTCATTCGGCCCGACGAACAAACCATCATTCACGCCGACATCGATACCCGGAACGCAGGGTGGGTCTATCCCGCCGACGTGGGACTCATCGGCGATGCGAAGGAGAGCCTTCAGGCGCTCTCCGACGCCGGAAGCGCCGAAAACGACTGGGCGCGAGAGCGAGCGAAGACGGCACGCGAGTCGTTTTTCACCGAGAAGTGCGAGAGCGATGCGTCCCCCATCAAACCCCAGCGCGCAGTAACGGAAATCGAGGCGCTGGTTGACGAGGACACCATCGTCACTGCCGATTCGGGCAACAACCGATTCTGGCTGCTGAACTACCTACAGACGCCTGCAGTCCGCACCTACTTCGGCAGTGGTGGCGTCGGTGGAATGGGATGGTCAGCCCCCGCCGCGGTGAGCGCCGCCATCTCGACAGAGAAAGACGTTATCGGCGTCGCTGGCGACGGTGGATTCACGATGACGATGACCAGCGTGGAAGTAGCCGTCGAATACGGCGTCGCGCCGACCTTCGTCATCCTGAACGACACCAGCCTCGGCATGGTACGTCAGATGCAAGAGGAAGACGGTGACATTGCGGGTGTCGAGTTCCACGATACGGATTTCGTGAAAGTGGCTGAAGGGTTCGGTGCTGACGGAACACGCGTCACGACGCCGGACGAACTCACCGACGCACTTCGAGAAGGAAAGAAAAGCGACCTCCCCTTCGTCATCGACGCGCGAATCGACCGTGAAGAAGACATGGCCGAACAACTGCAATCGTCGTTCTACGCGGAAGTCGGCGGGCTACACGAGTGACATCGGGAACGGTCGGATCGGCTGCGAATCGGGTCGGGACAATCGGCTGACAACGGGAAGAAAACCTTTTCCTGCCACCCCGTGACTGAAAAATCATGAACCAAAGCGAGACGGTGCTCGTCACCGGTGGAACAGGCTTCATCGGATCGTACACGGCCAAAGACCTCGTCGAACACGGCCACGATGTGGTCGCATACGACCTCTCGACCGACACGCGAATTCTGGAGAAGCTCGGCGTCGCCGACGACGTGGAGGTCCGCCGCGGAGACCTCTCCGATCCGACGGACGTGGTTCGCGCGGTCAAGGAGACGGGGGCAACGCGGATCGTTCACCTCGCCGCACTCCTGACGAACACGGCACGCGAGAATCCACGACTCGCGATCGATGTCAACATTCAGGGGACGAACAACGTTTTCGAAGCGGCGCGCACGCTTTCGGATCAAATCGAGCGAGTGGCGTGGGCATCCAGCGCGGCGGTCTTCGCCCCACCCGTGAACTACGACAACGGATGGGTCACGGAAGACGACCTCGTCTACCCCGACACGCTATACGGCGCGACGAAGGAGTTCAACGAACATCAAGCGAAGGTGTATTTCGAGGACCACGACCTCTCGCATGTCGCCCTTCGACCGACCGTTGCATACGGACCGTATCGCGAAACAGGTGGGTCAGCGTTCCTCGCCAACATCATCGAAAAGCCCGCGCTCGGCGAATCGTTCAGTGTGGAGTACGGCGACCAAGTCATCGACTGGCAGCACGTCGAGGATATCGCGCAGGCGTTCCGTCTGGCGGCGTTCGCTCCCGAAGAGGATATCGACCAGCGCGTCTACAACGTCCGCGGGACCGTAGCGACGATTCGGGAAGCCGCTGAGACGGTCGAACGGATCATGCCCGACGCGGACGTGGAGGTATCCGACGAGGGCGAACTACCGTGGACACAGAAACTCGACATGGCGGCGATTCAGGAGGAGTTGGGCTACGAACCGCAGTACGACTTGGAGAGTGGCTTCCGGAAGTACATCAACGTGCTTCGGAAAGAGAACGGATTGGAAGAAGTCTGAACCCGAAAAGTAGCGCATAGATTCTATTTCCGTATTCGGTGCAAGGACGGGAAAATCCGAATTTTGATGCGCCCTCTTTTGGGTTTCTGGATAGATTTCTGAGAAAATATCCCGATAGATATCTAGAAAAGTAGATAGATATTCAGGTATCTGTTTACGAAGCCACCGTGATAGAATTCGGCATAACCGAGAGAGGACGTCAAGGCCGTTCGTCGAACGTGATAGTAGCCAAAGATAGTACCAGTGTACACACGTCACGGGGTTGGTGCTATTCCTGCGTCTGGCTGTACTCGTTCACCCACTCCTTGAGCGTAATCCCCATCGCGGACTGGGTAATCGCGTTCGAACTGGCCGAGTTCGCACTTTTCACCAGTTCAGCTTCGAGGGTTCGTTTCGGTACTTCGCCGAGGAAATGCGGAATCGCTCGTTGGACGGAGAGCGGACAGCCGACTTCGTGGGCCAGTGCGTACCCCGACAGTGAATGTGGAATCTCCTCGCTCACGTAGGTCGAGTCGGGGACAAGCAACGCGTCGTCGTCCACGAAATCGACGTACTCGTAACACTTTCCAACGTCGTGAAGCAGGCAGGCGGCGATAATGACGTCTTCGTCGGGGTCGGCACCGTGGAAATCGCGCTGTTCTTCTGCCGAGCGCATGGCGATTCGAGTCACGCCTCGAACGTGCTCCACGTTATTCACTTCGTGGATGTTCCACGCGTAGGGGATGTCGTCGATGTGTTTCCAACCACCGCGCTCGAGACCTACCGTCCACGCTTCGATAACTCGATCTCGTAACTCATCGTTCTCGATGGATTGCAGTTCGGGATAGGCATCGACCACCTGCTGGCGGTAGTTCGGGGAGTCGCTCATATCGTGATGTTTGTGGTCGGGTACCTAATGGTTCGTGCATTCGCGGAGAGACGATGGGGATTGAGAAATCGGTGGGGAGGGTGTCGCGGTTAGGGTCGGTTGTTGCAGTGAATTGCTTGCTGCATCGCCCTTGGAAGCGGATTATCCCGCCGAACACCCCACACCGTTGACGTCGCCTGGGGTTGCCGACGACTGCCGGTACGGAAGTCCCTCAAAATAGCTGTTCGAAAAATTCTCGCCGTTACTCCTTCTGAACGGTTTCTTTCCCGATGAATCGCGGCCTGTCCTCCAGTGCGAGGAAATTGTTCACGTCCTCGCGAGCCTCCTTCGCTTTGCCCTTGTCCGGGTCGTAATCCCGTGACCCCTCACTTCCCAGCGCGTCGTGGAGTGCGTCCAAATCCTCGAAGTAGAGTTCCGCGATGCCGTCGAATTCGGACTCCTCGGGTGTCACTGGAAGGACGGTATCGTATTTCACGACGCCCTCGATTTCGCGGGCGATCGCCGTATGATTGGTCTGCCAGTAATCGACGAACTCCTCGTGGGACATCCCCTCCTTTCGGACGAGAAAGGCGGAGTGCTTGTACAACCCGTCGGTGTCGCTGCCGACTTCATCCTTCTGCGTGACGACTTCGCCGATGAACCGGGGCCGCTCTTCGAGTGCGAGGAAGTTGTCCACGTCCTCGCGGGCCTCCTTCGCTTTTCCCTTGTCCGGGTCGTAGTCACGCGACCCCTCGCTCCCGAGCGCGTCGTGCAACGCGTCCAGATCCTCGAAGTAGAGTTCAGCGAGGCCGTCGAACTCGGCGGCATCGGGCGTAACCGGAAGGACGGTCGAATATTTCACGACGCCCTCGATATCGCGGGCGATGGCGGTGTGGTTGGTCTGCCAGTAATCGACGAACTCGTCGTGTGTCATCCCGTCCTTTCGGACGAGCAAGGCGACGTGTTTGTACATACCACCCGAGGGCAGGGATTGGATTGTGATAAAACACGCGAAGCATGTCGGTTCGAACGAACGTCGAAGCCGAATTCGACACCATCGTTTCCGATGTTCAGTTGGGAGCGCGTGGCACGTGACGTACTGAAGCGTAAACAGAGGAGAACGGCTCGAATCACGGAGATATCGGAGTATAAGCGAAAACGAACGAACAGTTCAGTTCAGGAGAGGACAGTCAACCAATTATATACAATCATTTATTATTCATCCCTTGTTCCTTGTTGCCATGGCGGATAGTAACTCGGGGCAGTCGGACAGATTTGAAACGACTCGGCGCGCAATGCTGGCCGCGGTCGGGGCGGGGGGTCTAGCGGGAGTCGCAGGCTGTCTCGGTAATATCGGTGGCGGGGGCGGGAACGATGGAACGGTAAAATACGGAATTCTCAACCCGATGACGGGACCGTACGCCGGGCTCGCGGCGGAACAGCGAAAAGGCGCGAAGCTCGCCGTGAAAACGGTAAACGAGAGCGATGAGTACGATTTCAGTATCGACGCGAAATATGGCGATACGCAGGCTGACCCCGAAACCGGTCGACAGGAAGCACAGAAGTTGGTCGAACAGCACGGCGCATCGTATATCATGGGTGCGATTTCCAGTTCCGTCGCACTGAGCCTCAACGAGTTCGCCAAAAAGGAGAGCACCATTTACTCCCCCGGCGCGGCCGCCATTCCGATTACTGGCGAAAGCTGCAACGAGTACGTATTCCGAAGCGAGACGAACACGGCACAGATCGCGGAGGCCTGTTCCGACTGGACGTTGAAAAACCTCGGGAGCAAAGTCTGGTTCCACATCGCGGATTACGCATACGGGAACTCGGTCCTCGACGAGTGGCGGTCTCGGATGAAGGAGTCGAGCGCCAACTTTTCCGAAGTGGGCGTGACGAAGGCACAACTCGGGGCAAAAAATTTCGACTCGTTCATCAGCCAGATAAAGAACTCCGACGCCGACGTGGTCGTCGTCGGTTCGACGGGAGGCGACCTCATCGAGTTCATCAACCAAGCGAACGCGCAGGGACTCACCGATCAGAAGAAAATCATGACGACGACGGGGTCGTTTCAAGTCATCCGCGGGGCACTCGGCGAGAAAGCGGACGGAATTTACAGCGGCACTCGATACGTTCCGAAAATCGATTCGGGAACCAACACGGAGTTCGTGAAAGCGTACAAAAACGCGAACGACGCCGAACCCGGCAGTTTCGCACGAGTCGCCTACGACTCCATTACGATGGTAGCGAACGGAATCAAGGAAGCAGGAAGTACCGACCCCGACGACGTGGTGAGTACGCTTCCGGGACTGAAGATGCAATCCCTCCTCGGCGAAAACGAGTTCCGTTCCTGTGACCATCAGGCGAAAAACCCCGTCTGGGTCGGGCGGAACGTCTACAACGGTGGGCCGATGGCGGACGTGAAACTCATCACCGAAGTCGGTGGCGACAAGGCGATTCCACCATGTGAGCAAACCGGTTGTCAGCTCTGATATGGCAGGTGCATTTATCGAACAGTTGCTGAATGGCCTGACCATCGGCGCGGTGTATGTCCTGTTGGCCGCGGGACTTTCCATCATCTTCGGCGTGATGGACGTGATCAACTTCGCCCACGGCGAGTTTTTCGCGCTCGGTGCCTACCTCGCGTTCGCCATCGCGGCGGTTGGGTTCGGTACCGGCGCGTTCTGGATCGCGTTGCTCGTCGCTCCCCTCCTCGTCGCGCTCATCGCGGCACTCATCGAACGAGGTACCATTCGACCCCTCTACGGGAGAAATCCGCTGTATCACATCCTGCTCACATTCGGGCTGGTGCTCGTCTTCAAGGACGCCATTTCGCTGATTTGGGGGGATAACCCCAAACCGTTCCCGCAGCCACCGATACTCCGTGGACCCATCGACGTGCTCGGGTTTAACTACTCGAAGTACAACTTCTTCGTCATCGGAATCGGCGTCATGATGGCCTTCGGAACGTGGCTCCTACTGAATCGAACTCGGTTCGGACTCGTCGTTCGCGCCGGCGCGCAAGACCGAGAAATGGTCCGGCACCTCGGCATCGACATCGACCGATACTACACGCTCGTCTTCGCTTTCGGGGCGTTTCTCGCCGCGCTCGCCGGAATCGTCCTCGGAGCGAAACAGAGCGTGAACATCGGGATGGGTAACTCCGTCATCATCCCCGCCTTCGTTATCGTCGTTCTCGGCGGACTCGGGAGTTTCCGCGGCGCAGTTGTCGGCGGGTTCGGCGTGGGAATCATCGAGACGTTCTTCCGCACCGTTCTTCCGAGTTTCGAGGGGCTGGTCGTCTTCCTGCTAATGATCGGCGTCTTGCTCGTCCGACCGCAGGGACTGTTCGGGAATCCCGAATGGGAATCCGCCGAAAGCGGCGGCAAACTGCTGACCGGCGGTGGCGGCGGCGTACTTGACGACCGAACGCGGTTCCGTTTGGGCACCCTCGTGGTCGGCCTCCTCGTATTGGCACCCCTTGGAATCGGGGTTCTCTACACTTCCTACGAGGTGAACTCGCTCCTCCTGACGATTCTCGTTTGGGCACTGTTCGCACTCAGTCTCGACTTCGTGATGGGCTACGCCGGACTCGTCTCGCTCGGCCACGTCCTCTTTTTCGGACTGGGAGCCTACGGCACGGTTCTCACGGTCGAAAACGGGATGCCATCCGTCTTCGTCGCGCTCGGCGTGGGCATCGTCGTTGCGGCACTCGTTGCATGGGTCGTCGGTCACCTTTCGATTCGCGTTTCGGGGGTGTATTTCTCCATGATTACCCTCGGCTTCGCGGAGTTGTTCTACCAACTCGTGCAAAAGTCGAGTTTCACGGGGGGAAGTGATGGCCTGTTCAGCGGTTTCGATCCCGTCTACGGACTCATGAGCGGGCCGGAAGTCGGAGACGTCGCCCTACTCGGCGAAATCGAACTGTTCTACTACTTCGTGCTCGCGGCGGTCATCGGGTCGTATCTCCTCGCACGGCGGATGATGAACGCGCCGTTCGGAAGTGTGCTGCAGGGTATCCGCGAGAGCGAGGAACGTGCCTCCTTCATCGGCTACGATGTGACCGCCTACAAACGAAAAGCGTTCGTAGTCAGCGGCGGACTGGCGGGACTCGCCGGGGGACTGTCGGCGATTCACACCGGCGGCGTCTCACCGTCAGTCCTCGCGTGGATAAAGTCCGGCGAGGTCATCGTGATGACCATTCTCGGCGGGATGGGGACGCTGTACGGACCGATGATTGGAGCAGGTGCGTTTATCGGATTACAAGAACTGTTGTTGAACCTCGCAGCCGGATTCCAAGGGGTCAGTCTACTCGGACTCGACCTCGGTTTGGTGTTCGAACAGTGGCAAGGAATCCTCGGGATGGTATTCGTCATTTTCGTCATTTACGTGCCCGAGGGACTCGTCTCGGTTCCCGGACTGTTCTCTCGGTACACGAATCAGGAGACCGGCGGCGGCCCCGAAACGGTTGCGGACCACGATTCGGAGGTGAGCAACTGATGGCGCTCCTCGAAACCGAGAATCTGACCCGCCAGTTCGGGGAACTCGTCGCTACCGACAGCGTGAATCTCGACGTCGAAGCGGGCGAATTCCGGAGCGTCATCGGTCCGAACGGGGCCGGGAAGACGACGCTGTTCAACCTGATTTCGGGTGCGCTTTTTCCCACGTCGGGAACCGTCCGGTTCGCGGGCGACGACGTATCGAACCTCCCGCCGCATGAACGCGTTCGGTGCGGAATCGGACGGTCGTTCCAAATCACGACCGTTTTCGGTGGCCGCAGCGTCCGGGAGAACGTCCGACTCTCCGCGCAGTCGGTGGCCGAAACGGCCATTACGGCAAGGGAAAGGCTGTTTCGACCAGCCGACAGCTTTCCGGAGACCAACCAACGGGTCGAGGACGTCCTTTCACAAATCGAACTCGGGGAACGTGCAGACGAGCAGGCGGCGGCGCTGTCCTACGGGGACCGACGACGACTGGAGATCGGACTGGTGCTGGCGACCGATCCACAGGTCGTCCTGTTGGACGAACCCACCGCGGGGATGAGCGGGGAGGAGACACGTGCGACGATGGAACTCATCGACGACGTGCTCGCCGACAGGACGCTCCTGCTTATCGAACACGATATCGATCTGGTAATGAGCGTTTCAGACCGCATTACGGTGCTCAATCGAGGGCAGGAATTGGCAACGGGAACGCCGGAAGAGGTCGCGGAAAACCACGAGGTACAGGCGGCGTACCTCGGAGGAGTGTAAATGTTATCGATCAACAACGTACGCGTAGGGTACGGTGAAACGGAAGTGCTCTCCGGCGTCTCGCTTGACGTCCCAGAGGGCGAAATCGTCGCGCTCATCGGACGAAACGGCGTCGGGAAAACGACCACACTCCGGACCATCACCGGTGCGCTATCGCCGACCTCCGGGACGATTCGGTTCGATGGGGAGGACATTACCGGACTTTCGCCGGTCGAAACAGTAAAGCGTGGAGTCTCGCTGGTGCCGGAAGAACGCCGGGTGTTCCCCGGTCTTTCGGTGCGCGAAAACCTCGCTGTCGGAACGCTCGGCGGAAGCGACAGCACGCATCGAAAATCGATCGACGACGTGCTGTCTGCCGGGGCGTTCGAGAACTTACAGGAACGGCAAGACAGTCGCGGTACTGACCTCTCTGGCGGCGAACAACAGATGCTGTCCATCGCTCGGGCGCTGGTTTGTGGTGCGGATCTGCTCATGCTTGACGAGCCAACTGAGGGGCTTGCCCCCCTCATCATGGAGCGCGTAGAAGCACTCATCCAAGAGATGAACGAGGAAGGCATCACAGTACTTCTCGTCGAGCAGAACGTCGCGGTTGCGCTCTCGCTCGCGGACCGAGTCTATCTATTGGACCACGGGGAAATCGTCTTCGAAGGGAGGCCGGAAGCGTTAACGGAGGACGAAGAACTGATGGACAAACACCTCGGGATCACTGTCTAGTTCATCTGTTTTTTACCTTTGAAACAATTCTCCGACTCGACTCTCGTTGATGAACAAATCCTGCGGCGGAAGCCGTTTCTCGTGATAATCGTCGTGGTACTCCATCAGTTGGAAGAGAACGCCGGTTGGGTTTCGCGGCGAGACGAACGCCTCGGTCCAGGTATCGAACCGCTCCCGGTCGATGACGCGAATATCGTGTTCGCGAAGCGATTCGATAACGGCGTCGATGTCCGCGACTTCGAGCGTGACGTGGTGGAGACCCGGCCCGTTTGTATCGAGGAAGTCGGTGAGAAACGTGTCGTCCTCGATGGGTTCGATGAGTTCGAGTCGGGACGCATCGCCCAGTCGATAGTACGCCCAGCGAAAGCGGTCCTCGACGGGTTCGACAGTGAGTCGCTCACATCCGAGCGCCATCAGAATCGGTTCCGCATTCTCGATGGATTCGACGGCGATGCCGATGTGGTCCACCCGAATCGGTGTTTGATGAGTGTCCATTAGGTAGGGTGACGAGAGGGCGTGTCTTGAGTATGCGGGCGGAAATCCATCACAAATCATTCGGGAAATTTCATAACATCGCTCCGAGTAGCCCATCGCATGGGATTCTACCAACGCGATTTCATGGAAGGGACGCGCGGGACGATGAGCGTCGATTGGGAGGAGCGAATCGACATGCAGCGCATGCGAGAAGAGCGAAAGGAACGCGCACTCTCTCGAATGCAGGAGGCAGGGCTTGGGAGCATGCTGCTCATCAACGACCCGAACGTTCGGTACGTGACCGGCCTCGCCATGACCGGCGGGTCGGGTGCGGACCACTACACTCTGCTCACCGAGGACGGCGACATCGTCCACTGGGACACGGCGGACCACGCGAGTAACCAGCGATTCAACTGCCCGTGGTTGGACGACATTCGCTACGCTTGCCCCGGACTGGGGAACGTCCCCCGGGCCTCCGGACACGATTCGGCGCGCAGTTGGCTGAAGGACAAGATGGCGGGGCTCGTCTACGAGGCGATGGAGGAGTACGGCGTCGCCAAAGAACCGATGGGTATCGACATCGGAAACGGCGCGCTCATCTCAAAGTTCGAAGACCGTGGCGTAGACGTTCGCACCGAGGAATGTGCAACGGTCATGGAGAGCGCGCGAAAAATCAAAACGCGCGACGAGATCGAATGCCTTCGAATGGTCGCCGCGCTCTGTGAGGCAGGGTTCCAGCGCATCACCGAGACGGCAAAACCCGGCAAGCGTGAATCCGAAATCTGGGGCGAAGCCACGCGGGAACTCTGGAGTCTCGGCGCGATGGTACAAGGCGGGTACGTCACCTCCGGACCGAACACGTGGCCGAAACACCAGGCAAACACGACGGACCGGATCATCCGTCCCGGCGACCTCGTCTACGCCGATTTCTACAACATCGGGTTCATGGGCTACCGATCGTGTTACTATCGAACCTTCAGCATGGGCACACCGACGCAGACCCAGCAGGACGCCTACGAAACAGCCCGTGACAACCTCTACGACGTGCTCGAACGCATCGAACCCGGCGCGACCACGGACGAGATTTGTCAGGGCTTCCCCGACATGGAAGGCGAGCACGCCGACTGGTACGGCGCCACCGACCACTGGCAGATGACGACCAACCACTGGGCGCACGGGTTGGGGCTTCAGCTGTACGAAGTACCGCTCATTTGGCGCGGGATCTCACCCGACCACCCCATCGAAATCGAGGAGGGCATGACCATGGCCGTCGAGACGATGGAACCCGCAGACCGACAGGGTGTGCGAGTGGAGGAGATGGTCGTCGTTCGAGAGAACGGTGTGGAGATTCTGAGCCAGTGGCCCGTCGAAGAGATCACGACGATCGAACACTGAAGAAGATTATCGGATTTTGAGCCCGTTTTCGCCGGGATCCCGCGAGTTCCATCCTCGGGCGATATTTTTCGGGAGCAATCGCGGTTCAGGCAGTAACCGAATCCGGTTGGTTACGTGGTTATCGAACGAGGATTGTTCCTGCGACGATAACTGATATCGACTCCCAATCACGCAACCACCGCAACGGCATTCGACGGTCCTCCACCGATCGACACACTCCGCTTCGTCCGGTACTCCCTTGCGCTCCTTCGACTCGAACCTACGGACAGCGCGTCCTCCGTCTCGTGCCATCGCGTCACACATGACGAACTCGATCACACTCGACCGTGCCGAAGTAACTAAAATAGGCCACAATTGAGAACGAATTCCGCCAAATGAAACCACATATAGTTACATATATCAAAAATTCATATATACACTTATTGGGGTCCGTCACGGGTTTCGGCATGAAATGTCGACGGAATCAGCCAGCGAACGTAAAAGCGAGATTCGACAACGCCACGAAACTGCCGCGGACGAAGTCGTCCCAAGCGAGTTGAAGCTCTACATCGGTGGGGAATGGATCGAGAGCTCCTCCAGCGAGACGTTTCAGACGAGGGACCCAACGACGGGCGAGGTCCTGGCTGACGTACAGGCGGGGAAAGCGGACGATATCGACCGGGCAGTCGAGGCCGCGTGGGATGCTTACGACGAAACGTGGTCGAACTACTCCACTGCAGAGCGACAGGAAGTCCTCGAAACTATCGCGGACAGAGTAGAGGAGAAAAAATCGGAGTTTGCGACGCTCGAATCACTCGACAACGGCAAGCCGATTACCGAAGCACGAATCGACATGGGGCTCGTGGTTGACCATTTCCGTTACTTCGCCGGGGCGGCGCGGACCAACGAGGGGACGACCGTCCCGACGGACGACAGCCGACACGTCCAGACGATCCGCGAGCCATACGGCGTCGTCGGACAGATTATCCCGTGGAATTTCCCGCTGCTGATGGCAGCGTGGAAACTGGGACCGGCCCTCTCCGCCGGGAACACTGTCGTCCTCAAACCCGCAGAGGAGACGCCACTGACCGTTCTCAAACTGATGGAAGAGATAGACGACGTGCTCCCTGATGGCGTCGTCAACGTCGTCACCGGCTATGGACTGGAGGCTGGAGAGCCGCTCACTCGGCACTCCGACGTGAGAAAGCTCGCGTTCACCGGTTCGACCGAAGTGGGAAAATCGGTGATGAAAAACGCGGCGGACAACGTCGCCGACCTCACGCTCGAACTCGGCGGAAAAAGCCCGCTCGTTGTCTTCCCCGATGCCGATTTGGACAAAGCCGTCCGGACGACAATCGTGTCAATTTTCTTCAACACCGGAGAGTGTTGCTGTGCGGGGTCGCGGCTCTTCCTCCACAGCGAAATCAAAGACGAGTTCGTACGGAGGCTCGCCGACGCAGCCGAAGACCTCACCGTCGGCGACCCGCTTCTCGACAGCACCGACCTGGGCCCCAAAGTGACACAGGAGCAGGTAGACCGGACGATGGAGTACATCGAGACGGCTCGTGACGCTGATGCGACGATCGTGACGGGCGGTGGAGTGCCGGACGACGAGGCACTGGACAACGGCTGTTTCGTCGCGCCGACGCTCATCGACGACATCGACCACGACAACAAGGCGGTGCAGGAGGAGATCTTTGGACCGGTCCAAGAAGTGTTCGAGTGGACGGACTACAACGAGATGATTGATCGGGCGAACGACGTGGAGTACGGTCTGGCGGCGGGTGTCATCACGAACGACGTGACAAAGGCTCACGAAACCGCGAAGGATATCGAAGCGGGTAACATCTGGATAAACCAGTACAATGACTTCCCCGCGGGACAGCCATTCGGGGGCTACAAACAATCCGGAATTGGGCGTGAGACGGCCTTCGAAGCCGTCGAACATTACACCCAAACGAAAACGGTGAACCTCTCGCTGGACTAAACAGGGAGAGAAATCACGGCTTTTTCGTTACGGCGAATGCCGACAGAGAGCGAAAAGGCGACTCGCCACCGCTAATCAAACAATGAAATTCCCGGAAAGAGCAGCACCAGCATTCCGACGAACACTGTCACCGGTTCGAACGTGTCGAAAATCGAGTTATCTGGCTTCTTTGGGGGTGAAGCTCATGATCAGTCCGACCATAGTTTTTAGGACATTTATATTCAGTGTAAGACTTCAATGGAACAAAGGCAGAAAGTCGGTATACTGCTACGGTTCGTCCTTATAAACGATTAAGGTGTCTGCCTTCGATTTTCGACCATGAAACTCGGGACAGGGCTGTTCACTTGCCAGCGACGACCGGACGATAACCGCTCGATGACCGAGATTTACGACGAGATGCTGGAACTCGGCGAGACCATCGACGCCGCTGGACTCGACAGTTTGTGGGTTTCGGAACATCACTTCGCCGAAGACGGTTACCTACCGGCGACGATGCCATCACTCGGCGCACTGGCCGCCTGCACGGAAAACGTCGAAATAGGGACGTGCATCGCGCTCGCTCCACTCTACGACGGCGTCCGACTCGCTGAAGACGCCGCGACGGTCGATCTGCTCTCGGATGGCCGCCTCACACTCGGACTGGCCATCGGGTCGAACCCCCGCGAGTTCGAGTCGTTCGGCGTCCCACGTGAGGAGCGCGTCGAACGGTTAAGCGACCTGACGAACCTCCTGCGAGCATCGTGGTCGGATGGAAACCTCGACTACGACGCCGAGTTCCACGACGTCTCTCCGGACGTGAATGTAACGCCGAAACCCGAATCCGACCTTCCCATCATGTTCGGGGGGTCGGTCAAACCCGCCGTCCGACGTGCCGCTCGCGTGGCGGATGCGTGGTGCGCCCCCTCCTCGATTTCGATCGAGGGAATTCGCAAACGAAAGGAGGACATCGAGCGCGTACGGGAGGAAGAAGATATCGAGGGCGATTTCGAGGTGTACGCCCTTCAACACGGCTTCGTCGCCGACTCGAAGGAGGCGGCGTGGGAAGCGATGAAACCGGGGTACTTCTACATCCAGCGTCGGTACGCCGAAATCTTTTCGGGCGAGTCGGTCGAGGAACTGGACGACGAGCGTAAACAGGAGCTGAAAGAACAGGCCATCTTCGGTACGCCCGAACAGATCGCGGAGGAGTTGAACGAATACCGCGAAGCCCTGGGTGACGACATTCACTTTATCTTCCGTACCTACCATCCCGGTATCGGTACCCGGAAAATGGTGGACTGTATCGAACGCCTCGGCGACGAAGTCGCACCGCTCGTCCGGTGAGGCCCTATCGGTTCGAAACCGTTCGATAGCGGTCGAATCGGTTCGGTTTCTGACGGCGTTCGTCATCTCGTAACACCCCGGCGTTTCCGCTGTTCTACGACCGTGCCGTGTAACACACACGTAACGCCAATACGTTCCAGCAACGGTGTTTTGAGTTCCGTGTGCGCTCATATCTCACCAACCGGAAAACAGTTGACATCGGGTCCATCGTGTCCGGTATCAGCTCGGGAGGTTTCCGAACCGCATCCCTTTAGTGATTTCAGGCGATAATTTCCCATATGGGTTTTGGAAGCTACGACGAATCTGAACAACAGAACCGAGAACAGGATTCCAACATGGACGAGTCGAGCGCCGTCAACGTCCACGAAAACGATCACAAGGGCGAAATCACGTTCGACAGCGATGCTTCCAGCGACGAACTCATCGCCAAACTCGGTGAGATGAAAGACGACGCAGACGACGAGTCGTAGCGCCGCCAAGGTCCCAACGATCGTTTTTGCTGAATTGATCCCTCGGGACGGTTCCCGTTCCATACCGTCGATTGCTCGGAGAAACATCGGTCGATGGGTAGTGGTTCGAACTGGCACGTACCATTCGTCCAATCGATTGGCCAGTATCGATTAGAGCTGATCGTGCTTCCTCGACCGATTGACCACTGATTGATTTGCTGAGAGCCACTATCGGCACCGAGATGGGCGATTGCAATCACACACTGTGAGATCGTATAGTAGCATGGAGTGTATGTTCAGCTTACGTCGCCAACAACGCAACCGCACCGATCGCGAGTCCGACACCCGCTAGATCCCTCGTACTTACCGATTCGCCGAGAAAAACGACGACGATTCGGACGGCGACGACGAAATAGAGTGCCGTTATCGTCGTGGCGATCGCGGTGTTTCCGCGTTGGAGCGCGGCGTAGTAACTTATCGAACCCGCGCCGGAAAAGAGTCCGCCAACGATCGCGAACGAGACACCCCGTCCGGTGAGCAGTACCGATCCCGACTGCGAGGCAATATACAGGAGAGCAACACCGACGCCCACCGCATAGGAGATCGCCATCGCGACCTCGGGTTGGAGCGTTTGAGTCGCGTAATCGGCAAACACCGCCCAGACACCCCACGCGAGCATTCCACCCACGGCAAAGAGGACTGCTGTTCGAACCATATGTTCAACCACGAACCGAACTGACGAATGGGTTCCCATTCCGTGTTTCAGGCGGAGGCTGTCACCGAGCAAAGGCTGTCAAACTGTAAACAGTGCGTGCCTGTTTTCGCGGTAGTATAGGTATAACAAATTGCGAACCTCACGACCACATCGGCATGGCGCGCACCGTGACACTCGTATTCGTTCTTCTCGTCGTGACCACCGCCGGGGCGATGGCGCTCCCCAGCGGCGTAGTGGAACAGCAGGCGGAACCGGAACCGGCCGAACGCTGGAACAAGACGTACGGTAGTTCGGGCGATGAAATATTCAACGACGTCGTCCGAACCGACGACGGCGGCTACGTTCTCGCCGGAGAGACGGAGAGTTCCGGAAGTGGCATCGACGGTTGGGTCGTGAAAATCGACGCAAACGGCAATCAACAGTGGTCACGAACCCTCAGCGGACCGGGTACCGACAGACTGTATTCGGTCGTTACGACCGACGATGGCGGCGTAATGGTAGCAGGGCGGACCGACCGCGGTGGAAGCGCGACGGGATGGATCGCCGAACTCGGAGGCGATGGTTCGACGCAGAACGAACGAACATCCGGCCCGGGTGCGTTTTACAGCCTCGAACGAGATGGTAACGGGTACGTCCTCGCCGGATGGACGAGCGACGGGGGGAAGAAGGGGTGGCTGTTGAAACTCGCCGGGTCAGGGGAGAAAGCGTGGGAAGAAACGTACGCTAGCCCGGAAGGGTCCTCGTCCGGCGGGTTCAAAGCAGTCGTTCCGGCGTCGAACGGCTATTTCCTCGCTGGCGAAGTCGATGGGGGAAGCCAAGACGCGTGGGCGATGCGCGTCGGAAACAACGGCGAACGACAATGGCAGAAAACGGCAGGGGGGTCGGACAGGGAAGCGATCTGGGCCGCAACGGGCGGTGACGACGGAATCGTTCTCGCAGGAGAGTCAGAAAGCGGGGACTCCCGAGACGGATGGGTTCTCAAGTACGATGCGAACGGTGATCTCGCGTGGGAGAACCGATACGGTGAAGCGGACGTCGACTGGCTCGACTCCGCCATGAAAACGGCTGACGGTGGCTATCTCTTTACCGGGGGAACATTGACCGGCGGAATCGGTAGTGCGGATGGCTACGTCGTGAAAACCGGAGCGGACGGTACCGTCCAGTGGGAGAAGGCCTACGGGAGTGCACAGTGGGATAAACCGTGGCCAGCGATTCAGGCACACGGAGGAGGCTATTTACTGGCGGGACAGACTGGTGGATTTGGGGCCACGGGGATGGACGGTTGGGTGCTCCACCTCGGTCAGGATGGACAGGTTTCGGCGTCAGATGGGACCACAGGGGACAACGGTTCCAATGACGGTGCAAACGAGGGTACTACATCGACCAGCCAGTCGGGACAACAAGACACTCGGAGTGGAGACACGAGTCTTCCCGGATTTACCGGTGCACTTGCGATCATCGCCCTCGCCCTGTCCGTTCTCATCTGGCGACGAAAAGGGTGAGAACGCGACGTAGCACGGAAATCACGAATCGAATTTCGAGGGCATCTCCGGTCGGTGAACCCGAACCCGATTGGAGGCTTCTCGGCCGTTAACATCACCAGACGGAGTGGATTCAGTGATCCGATTATGAAGGGAGTAGTTGGTTATTTTTATCGATAATCGAGGTTCTTTTATGCCAGTAACCAGTCAGAGTTGCTAACTAACTGAGTCGTAATCATACAATGACGGACGAGAAATTGACAGAGAGAATGGAAAATTTGGATAGGGATGAACGCGCTGCCTACCGAATTACCGGCGACACCGACAACGTGAGTACGAGAGTTATCCGAGGTATCGAAGAGATCGTCGGCAAGGATGAGGAGCGACGAACGTGGCTCTACGATTGCATTGACCCGGACGCGCTCGATGCGATATTTAGTCAGAAACACAGTGGCGCCACCCGTGATGAGGGAAAGGTCGTCTTTACCGCCCGAAAATGTGAGGTCGTCGTTCACGGGACCGGAGAAATACACATCTACGCGCCCAAAAATCACGTACCAAACGAGTAGTCGAACGATTTCGAAACGGTATTGATGACGCGCCCGTGAATGGCTTCAAGAGCCCATTGATGACCGACGAAGCAACCGTTTCCTTCCGCGAGCTATGTCGTGAGCTACCGGTTCAAACCGGACTCTTTAGCTTTGGACCGATAGTGATCGGGATGGCTCAGTTGTGGAACGGGTACGCCCACGAGACTGCAGTTTCGATTCACGCCCTGTTTGCCATCGTGATGGTCGGATTTGCTGTACTCGTTACGCGCTATCATCTCGCCTCGTTCCGACTCGACAAGTTGGAGCGAACGTAGGAGAACCGCCCCTTCAGGTGGTTCCTGCAGGCGCGCCCGCTCTCGCTTCCCTGCCTGCGTAGGCGTTGTAGCCGGCGATGATGGCGACGACGACACCGGAGACGATGTCACTCCAGAATACCGTTCCAACGGCCATCACGAACGGAACCAGAATCATCCACAATCCCATTAGCGCGACGAACGACGAACTCCCGATACTCGTCGTCAGTCCCTTCGACATTCGATAGTAGTTGTATCCCGCGACCAAGAAAATCGCGGCCCCGATGATGATGTTGTTCCAGTAGCTCGACATCGACATCGTATAGACGAACGCCGAGACGAATATCCACGCCCCGATAAGCGATACGAAACCGCTCAGCCACTTCAGATTCGACGTGTCGGTATCCGTCGCGCGTGCCGATTGCTCTCTCGCTTCGGTTTCACTCATCAGTTTTTCCTCCATATGACCGTAGATTGAGCGAGCGAATAAAGCGAGCGACCGTTCACGAACTAATGGTCCATTACGGGGACGAAAACGGCGATAGCCCGACGACGAACCGGTAGGGATAGCTACACCGGTCCGGGATCGTGCGTTTCGAACCACGCCGTCAACTGTTCGATTCGGTGAATCGCCCGGTCTGGGTCGCCGATGGCGTGATGTTCGTCGGGATAGACGACGAGTTTCGCGGGGATGCCTTGCTTTTTCACACTGACGTAGAGCTGTTCGGACTGGGATGGGGGACAGCGCCAATCATCGCCACCGGCAGTAACCAACAGTGGCGTCTCTACATCGCCGACATCCGTAATGCTCGACGCCGAATCGTACGTTTCCGGATTCTCCCACGGAAGACCGAAATCGTTCTCCCACCATTTGTGAGCGTCGTCGGTGCCGTAACACGACCGTAAATCGTAGATGCCGTGTTCCGCCGCGGCACCTGCGAAACGGTTCGTGTTCGTGATGAGAAATCCGGTCGTAATACCGCCATACGAGAAACCGGTGGCAAAAGTGCGGTCGGGATCGACCCAGTCGCGCTCGACGAGATGCTCGACGCCTGCGATCACATCTTCGACTTCACGTGGTCCCCAGTCGCCTCGGATGACCTCGCTGAACTCCCTGCCGTAGGAGCTGCTTCCGCGATAGTTGGGTCGAAGGACGGCGTATCCTCGGTCGGTCCAGTAGGCGTACTCGAATTTGAACTCGGGCGCATCGTAGGAAATGGGACCACCGTGGATGGAAACGATGAGCGGGAGGGGAGTCGGGTCGTCCCGGTCGAAGTCGGCCGGGAGATACGCAATAGCCTCGATGTCGTCGCCGGACTCGTTGTCGTAGACGACACGCTGACAGTTGGGCATAGCGTGGGATTCCTCGAACGCGTCATTGAGATTCGTCACCCGAGTCGATTCGCCGTGATCGAGTTCCCTCAAGGCGATCGTATACAGGTCCCCGACCGTCTCCGGCTCGGTAGACAGGAGCGCGACCGCCTCGTCTGCGAAGTCGAAGTTCGCGATCGTGTGATAATCGTCCTGTGATTCGTACGTGAACTCCGGCGCGCGTTCGTCGGCAAAGCACCGGACGAGACGAGTGCTCCCCTCGTCGCCGATCGTCGTAAGGAGAGTTTCCTCGTCCGTCCAGCGAATCCGATTCGCGTGTGCTACGGTTCGGTCAAGCGATTCCGTAATCGACCGGTATCGAGTATCGTCCGTTCCCGCGGCGTTGCCAACGTCTTCCGTGACGTAGACTTGCGTCGGGATGTGCCAGTTGACGGCGTCACTCCCGACGAACACGAGACGAGCGCCATCAGGACTCCACTGGAGCGCGTTTATCGTGTGTTTCGAATCCGTAATCTGCCGACAGTCGGAGCCGTCCGGGTCGATGGTATAGAGGTCCATCACGCCGGAATCGTCGGGTCGTTCGGTTCGATTCGAAATGAAAGCGATCCGGTCGGGTCCCCAGGCAGGTTGTAATCCGGACATCGGTTCGAATGCACCGCTACCGTAGGCATCGTCGAGTCGACGCTCCTCACGGGTCGCCAGATCGACGACGAATAGGTACGTCGTCACGTCGTCCAAGAACCCCTTTCCATCGAATCGATGTTGGAGACGGTCTATTTCGACCGGACCCCCGTTCCGTCGTTTTCGGAGATAATCCGCCTGCTCCTCCGTCGGGTCGCGGGACGAGATGACGAGTCGATCGCTTTTCGGCCCCCAGTCGAACTCGGTCACACCCTCCTCACGGTCGGTTACTTGGCGGGCGTCGCCACCGCGTTCGAGGTCGAACACCCACACCTGCGATCTCGGCTCGTCATCGCCGGATTCGTCTTCGTCGTCGCCGTCCGAATCGTCGTCCTGTACGGTGAGGGCGGTGTCTTCGTCGCGGCTGGCCAGAAACCCGAGTTTCGACCCATCGGGCGACCAGTTCGGCGACCCGGCGTCCGAGGCGCGGGAGAGGCGGTAGGGTTCGTCGCTTCCGTCCGTCGGAACGACGAACAGTGATGTTCGTCGGTCGTCCTCATCCCGGTCGAACTCGCTCGCAACGAAGGCGATCCGGTCACCGTCCGGTGAAAGTGCGAAGTCTGACGCGAGCGTCAAGTCGTAAAAGTCGTTCACGTCGAACGTTTCAGTCATCGGTCGCATATCTCAGGCGAGGCATATAGGTGTACGTTCGCCAGCAAGTTGAACGAAATCAACGGTGAAAATCACTCACGCCACGTTCCGCTCCGAGACCGTCCGCCCGTCTTCGAACCGTTCGCTATCCAATCCGGAGATGTCTACTAACGATGCCTCGCCATCAAATACGAGTTCCGTGACGAGGTTCCCGGTCGCGGGTGCGTGTTGGAATCCATGACCCGAAAAGCCGACCGCGTTGATGAATCCTGGACTTGTCTCTTCGATGATTGGATGATGGTCGGGAGTGACAGCGTACAGACCGGCCCATCCCCGCTTGATGCGTGATTCGGGACCGAAATAGGTGGCCGTCTCGCTCGCGCGTTCGACCGCTTCGACGGTCCAGTCGAGGTCCGTCGTTCGGTCGTATGCGTCCGGTTCCGCCCTCGAAACGGAATCGAAATGTCCACCGACGAGTGTGGCTCCCTCACGCTCCGGGCGGAAGTACGACCCCGTATCGAGATCGATTGTCAGCGGAACGGATTCAGGAACGGGCGTTTCCGGTTCGACGACGGCAATCTGACGGCGTTCAGGAACGACAGGAAGATCGATTTTTGCCATATCCGCCACTCGCTTTGCCCACGGTCCAGCGGCGTTGACGACGAAATCCGCGTCGATTTCTCCATCGGTCGTTTCGACGCCGAAAACTGCGCCATCATTCAGGAGAACGTCGGTGACTTCCACGCCGGTTCGGATGTCCACGCCCATTTCCCGAGCACGCGTGGCGAAGCCCTGTAGTGCGAGATGTGGGTCCGCAAAGCCATCCGTCGGTGAGTAGGTGGCCGCGTGAAACGGTTCGGTTCGCAGGCCAGGACAGTGTTCGCTGGCCTCCGCGGGCGTGAGCAGTTCGCTCGGCACCTCCTGTCCGTTCTGCATGGCGACAGTATCGGCGAACCCCTCGGCCGTCGCTTCGTTTCGCGCGAGGAAGAGATATCCCGGACGACGATACGCGATGTCGGTTCCGAACTCGTCCTCGAATCGTTCCCAGACTCGCATGCTCGCTCGGGAGAGGGCGACGTTGACCGGTGTCGAAAACTGTGCCCGGATACCCCCTGCGGAGCGTTCGGTGCTACCGGCACCGATGGTTGAGCGTTCGCAGACAGTCACGTCAGCTCCTCGCTCGGCGAGATAGTAGGCACACGAACAACCAACAATACCGCCACCAACAACCACGATGCGCATGAGTCGGCGTACGAGCGTTCGGGTAATAACGGTTCCACCGCCGGAAAATAAGGGACCCCGGTGCGAACTCCGATCATGATTCGAATCCTGTCCGATACTGACGTCGCTTCGATTCTCGACATAGATACCCTCCTTCCGGTCGTCCGCGATGCGTTCGTCAAACAGGGTCGTGGCGAAGTCGAGCGCCCGAGCCGTCCTCACTTTCCGGTCGGAATCGGCCTCACGGACGAACCGCTCGGAACTGGCCTCGTTATGCCAGCGTACATCCACGGGGCATCCCACTACGCGACGAAGCTAGTCGGCGTCCACGAGAAAAACGCCGAGCGAGGGCTTCCGACCGTCAACGCCCAGATCGTACTCACGCAGGCCGAAACCGGGCTACCCAGCGCAGTCCTCGCCGGAGCAAACATTACAAGCGCGAGGACGGGTTGTATCGGTGGCCTGGCTGCGAAAGAACTCGCAATCGGTCCGACCAAACTTGCGCTCATCGGTGCCGGAACGCAGGCCCGATGGCAGGCACGCTGTATCGCTGCGGCGACCGACCTCGAATCGGTGCGGGTGTACTCGCCGAGTGATTCGAAGTACGACTGCGCCACCGAACTCGAATCGGAGCTCGGCATTTCAGTGGAGGCGGTCGAATCGGCCGACGATGCCGTCTCGAAGGCGAACGTCGTCGTAACCGCGACGACGGCACGCGAACCGGTTTTTTCGGGAGACATCCTCGAGGCAGGAACACTCGTCGTGGCCGTCGGGGCGTATACCGCCGAAACTCGTGAACTCGACGGGACGACGTTCGAGCGTGCAGAGCGCGTCTTCGCCGACGTGCCCGAAGAAGTGGCGGAGATCGGTGACCTACTGGCGGCTGACCTGACTTCGGACGACCTCGTTCCGCTTTCCGACGTGTTTCGCGGCCGCGCCGGACGCGATTCCCGTTCGGATATCGTCGTGGTCGAAAGCGTCGGAACCGCCGTGCTGGATGCCGCCGCGAGCGAGCACGTTCTCGAACGTGCGAGCGAGCAGGGTATTGGCGAGGAAGTCGAACTGTAGCGAGTTAATAGCCATCTCTTCGGCCGGATATCTGTATAGCTATCCGAGAAGTTTTCCACGAGGAAAAATCCGTCTGTCAGAGACATGAGCAGAAATACGACCAGATATACAGAAGGCCATCTGTATAGATATCCAGATTCGAATATAGAAATAGCCCAAG
>NZ_CP111038.1 GCF_026248685.1 Haladaptatus caseinilyticus
GACAACCGTTATCGAAATAATGTTTGATGGTGCTGTCGTCTCTACCTCCAAAGATAACACTTCTTGTGCATCTGTACAATCGTGCGGTGGGGTAGTTGAGGTAACTATTGCGGTTTAGTTACCTATTGTTTCTAGAACCCCACTCTCAGCGTCTGAGCTACGGTTAAATCGCCTATACGAATGCGCAAGTCTGAGACAATAGGTGCAATAGGTACCTAACTTACCTTGGCTATCGTACCTATTGTATCTATTGTACCTATTGTATCTTAAGTATCTATCTCTGATAACGTAGATGTTTTGACAAGAGTTTACGCAGAGTCCACACTGTGTATCCTGTGTACCTCTGTTTGTTACAATAGGTGGTTCAGGTGCAATAGCTGAGATAGCTAAGCTACCTATTGTAACTTAGCCACCTACTTGCGGTACATTTATCTTTGATTAGTGAGATAGCTATCTCAACCGCCGAGATGAGCGAATTAGGCACAATAGGTGACTAATGTATACGAGGTGCCTATTGGAAACAGACGCTATGGCGGCTAATTCACACAATGGGAGCTAACGTAGACACTCCACGCGCTGTGAGCGTGGTCATTTTGAAAGGAGGCGTCGGCAAATCAACAATTTCGATGAACCTTGCGCGGCAACTCACCGAACGTGGCCGTGTCTTGTTTGCAGATCTCGATCCAAACGGACACGCGACCAACGGTCTCGGATTCGGTGACGTCTACAGAGGTGAGACGAACCTCGGTGACGTTATTCTTGACCAAGGAAACGCCACTGCTGCAGATCTCATTCAGGATACCGAATTCGGGTTTGACCTCCTTCCATCGTCGAACACGCTTGAAGACGTTGAAAAAGACCTTGCAGGTGCGCTTCAGGGATCCGCACGCGTCAAGACCAAAATTGTCGATCCGCTTCTCGGGGATCGATACGACTACATCGTGTTTGATT
The DNA here is from genome assembly GCF_026248685.1 of Haladaptatus caseinilyticus. Taxonomy (NCBI): domain Archaea; kingdom Methanobacteriati; phylum Methanobacteriota; class Halobacteria; order Halobacteriales; family Haladaptataceae; genus Haladaptatus; species Haladaptatus caseinilyticus. Next base: position 952 of record NZ_CP111038.1, read on the forward strand.
GCCCGGCTTACCCTGGGATGCTCAACAATAACGCATTGGTTGCATCTGGAAATGTTTTGATTCCTCTTGAGCCAGGTTCCAGTTCTATTGGCGGCTACAAACGCACGATGGAACGACTCATCACACCTTCGCAGGAATACATCGATATCGACGTGCTCGCACTAATCCCGAACAAACTTCGCGAGCGAATCGACCAACAAACCGAAGACCGCGAGCTGCTCGAAAATCTGAACACGGCGGAGACGACGGAAGGAAAGGTTCCGAATTTTGCACGCATCACGGCAGAACAGTTCGACGCGATCGACAACGGAGAGCTGCAACCACCGAAGCCTGGTATCCGATACAGTGCAGCACTTTCAAAATCGCTCAAAGAACATCAACCACTGCTGGATTATGACCCCGAAAACAGCCAAATCGAGAACTTCAAAGAACTGGCATCGATCGTCGTAAACGGTGGTGTCGAGCGATGACTGATGCAAACCCTTTCGACGACCTGAGCGGCGTTGACAACGAAGATGCAGGGGAAGAACCATCCGAAACCCCTCCGGAATCCTTCTCGAAATTAGAAGCTGATTCTCCACAAGTAGAGGAACAATCGACAGTCGAGACGACAGCGTCATCGGAATCGTTACAAAGCGAGTCGACTACGAATATCTCTGGCCCACCGTTCGAATATTCGGAGGTTCGTCAACGTCCATTGTATGCTCGGGGAGATACGTGGGACGAATTTGAAGATGCAGTTGGGATTTCAGTTGTCCCAGAACTGCGTCGACAAGGCATTCGAGATGAAGAAAAGCGTGAAATTCACGATGCCGTTCTCACGCTCGCGGTGGAAGAACCCGAGCGACTCGTCGAGATTATTGCTGAGCGACGTCAATAACGTGATTCTTTGCCGTATTACGGCAAGTGTTGATATCCTTGAGCTAGTTTGAGAAACCGTCTGTAGTAGGCTTTCGCTGGCGCAGACGTCGAATCTGCTTCGCTGAGGGCGGCGACCTTGCCAATTCCACTTCCGCTTACAAACAAAAATGGGGAAGTACATCACACACCACTACTTCCAACGTAAAACACCGAGAGAAGGGCCGTAGTTGTCATAGAATGGCAATCAAGCATCTATAAATCAGATATGGCTATATCAAAAATCGCTACAGAAGATGAGACTTTGTATAAGCAAGACGCACGTTTCGGAGGCTCTAGCAGTCAAAATCTGCCAGTTAGCTCTAGCAGAACGAGGAGAAAGCTGGCGAGAAGCGAGTGAGAACAGCGGAACCGCCGGGTTCAAACAGACCTGCCGCTCCCGAACAGCGGTCTCGGTCGGTGCTGGAGAACCAGCTATCCGATACCGCTCTCCCGGCGGACGAACTGGAGGACACGAGAGAAGGGGACGACTGGGCCGTCTTCGACGCCGAAAGCCTGTCGAACCAAGAGATCCACGAGTCGCCACACGTCGAACAGTAGGCACGCGAACGCGAAGTTGAAAAAACGCAGGACGGGCGACCGAGAAGTCGTCGGAACCGTGAACTGCCTGATGCTCTTGAACGAGTTCTCTACCGTCTAGCGGTTACGGTACCGACGAACGACCGACGCAACCGAGTGTAACACGTCGCGTTCCGTCCCACGCAGTCGATATCCGCGTTCTGCTCGAATACCGTAAACCGCCTCTGTTCCCCGTCGTGTCCAGTGTCTTCGGCGACCAGCCTCCCACGTCGGCGAACATCCGGCCCCAGTCGTCGTCTTTGACAAAATCCGTCGTATAAGTGCCGAGAACTAGTAACATAGGGCATCATCTATCGCTGTACATCTTCGTTGAATACAATATACCCTCCCGTGTATGTCCAACGGATGCAAAGGAAGACAAGTGCGCCGACCGAGTGGAAGCGTGGTTACCGACCGGGAACGTTCTCTATCGCGGCTTACGATTCAGAAGAGGAGTCGTTCGGCGTCGCCGTGGCAACCGGTATCGTCGCCGTGGGCGCGACGTGTCCATACGTTAGTGACACAGCCGCGGTCGTCACCCAATCGTTTACGAAAACGTCTCACGGGTCGGACGTCCTTTCACGGGTTGCGGACGGTGAAGGCATTGAGTCGGCATGTGAATCAGTGTTAGCGGAAGACAAATACTCGAACTACCGCCAACTACACGGCGTCAACCGGAACGGCGGGCAGTTTGCGTTCACTGGCGACGATTGCATCGAATGGTGCGGTTCAACGACTGGAGCGAACTACTCGGTAGCGGGGAACATGCTCAGCGATGCTGCCGTCATCGACGCAGTGAGCGATGCGTTTACCGCAGCCACCGGCCCACTCTCCGAACAGTTGCTTAGCGGCCTTGAGGCGGGGCAGAAAGCGGGTGGAGACAAGCGGGGAAAAGTGAGTTCGGCGTTGCTCGTTCACGCACCCGAGCCGAAATTGTATCATAACCTTCGAATCGACGCTGCCGAGCAACCGATTCGAGAACTTCGTGAACTATACGAGACAGCGCGGGAGACCGAACGAAATTTGCAGGACGAAACTGCCCGACAGTTAGGTTCGTATCCGGACGAAATTCTCGAGTTCGGAGTAAAATACTGACTCTATAGTTCAATCATCGGATTCCGGTTCAACCGACCCAATAAGCGATTGGCGCTCGCTCATCTTCTCTCTCGACAGAAGGCAGGATATACGATGGCCAGAGCCGGAGTCTATTTCTTCCAGATTTGGTTCAGTTCGTTCACAAACTTCGCCAATTTTCTTCGGACAGCGGGTCTGGAACGGGCATCCCGATGGCGGATTCAGCGGACTCGGAACGCTCCCTTCGAGCAGGATGCGGTCGGTCTTCTGTGCCGGGTTGGCGTGTGGAACTGCCGATAGAAGACTCTCCGTGTAGGGGTGAAATGGCGGCGAGAATATCTGTTCGACCGTGCCAAACTCGGCTATTTTCCCGAGATACATCACCGCGATTCGGTCACAGATGTGTTGGACAACGCCGATATTGTGGGAGATGAACAGGTACGAGAGCCCGTACTCCGCCTGAATCTCGTTGAGGAGGTTCAATATCTGAGCCTGCACCGATACATCGAGCGCCGAAACCGGTTCGTCGCAGACGATGAGTTTCGGTTCGACGGCGAGCGCGTGTGCAATAGCAATACGTTGCTGTTGCCCGCCAGAGAACTGATGCGGATATTTATTGACCGCGTCCGGTGAGAGACCGACGCGCGTCAGTAACTCCCGCGTGCGCTGACGCTTTGCATTGCCGGTCGCGATGTCGTGTCGCTCCATCGCTCGCCCGATAATCTGCCCTACCGTCTTTCGCGGGTTGAGAGAGCTGTGCGGATCCTGAAATATCATCTGCATTTCGCGTCGAAGACTTCGAACCTCCGTACTACTCATTTCGTGTACGGGTTCTCCCTCGAAGTAAACCTCTCCCTCGGTCGGTTCGAGGAGCTTGAGTGCGGTTCGCGCGACGGTCGATTTTCCACATCCGCTTTCCCCGACAAGACCCACCGTCTCACCCTCGTAGATGTCGAAGTCGATGCCATCGACAGCCTTGACGGCCCGCCGTTCGAGTTTTGGCAGGCCACCGTCGGAACGCGTGAGTGTGAATTCGCCCAGGAATCCGTCTCCCGCAGCGAAATGCTTCTTCAGATTCTTCACTGCGAACAGCGGCTCGCCGCTTCGATGGAGGTCCTTCCGCTTGTTTCTCGAGTTCGTAGGTTCGTATCCCTGACTGAGATCGAGTTCGTCCGCATGGATACACGCTGCACGAGAAGTCGTCCCTGTCGCCGGGGCAAGCGTGGGGTTTCCACCGGTCCGACAGGCGTCAGTAGCGTATGAACACCGGGGTGCGAAGTTACAGCCCTGCGGCAGATCGGTGAGATCCGGCATCGCTCCGTCGAGCGTTGGAAGGTCGTCGTATTGAATGTCTGGTTGAGGAATCGAATCGATTAGCCCACGCGTGTACGGATGTTGCGGATTTCGAAACAGCTCGTCGAGCGCTGCAGTTTCAACGAGGTTCCCTGCGTACATCACTCCCACGTGATCACACGTTTGGGCGACGACACCCAGATTGTGTGTAATCATCAAGATGGCCATCCCCTTTTCGTCCTGCAATTCGTTCAACAGATCGAGGATCTTCGCCTGCGTCGTCACGTCAAGCGCCGTCGTCGGTTCGTCCGCGATGATTAAATCCGGTTTACAGGAGAGTCCGATGGCGATGAGGACGCGTTGGCGCATGCCTCCGGAAAATTCGTGTGGGTAATCGTCGAAGCGTTCCGCAGCATCCGGAATTTCGACGTCGCGCATCACCTCGATAGCCTGTTCGCGCGCTGCCGGTCGGTCGCTATCCTGGTGGTGCATTATTGTCTCGACGATCTGCTCGCCGACCGTAAGAACCGGATTGAGTGACGACATCGGATCTTGCGGAATGAGTGCAATCTTGTTTCCACGTACCGTCCGCATCGCTTTCTCGGAGAACTCCAGTAAATTCTCTCCGTCGAAGATGACCTCGCCGCCAGCGATTTCTCCGGGTGAATCGACGAGTTGTAACAACGAACGTGCGGTCACGCTCTTTCCGGCACCACTTTCGCCGACCAAACCCATTGTCTCGCCCGTATCAAGGGCAAACGATACATCATTGGCGGCAACGACTGTTCCGTCCTCCGTCAGGAACTCCGTCCTGAGGTTTCGAACTTGGAGGAGCGGCGACCGCCCATCGTCTATGTTTTTGCAGTTCATTCTATCGAATCCACCTTGGGGTCGAGAACGTCTCTGAGGCCATCACCGAGCAGATTGAACCCGATGACGGTAATCGCGATTGCGATACCAGGGAAGATGATTATCCAGGGTGCAGATTGCATAAATCCCCGTCCGGTGTTAATCATCAGTCCCCACGACGGTGTCGGCGGTTGCGCACCGAGACCGAGGAACGACAGGCTTGCCTCCGCGAGCATCGCGAACGCGATGTTCAACGACCCTTGCACGAGCAGCGGGGCAGAGCAGTTCGGTAACACTTCCCGGAAGATGATGTGCGGATTGTTCTCCCCGCGGGCGATAGCCGACTCGACGTACGCCTCGTTTCGCTCGGACAACGTCGCGCTTCGGGCGACGCGAGCAATGTACGGCGTGTACACGAACGCTAGCGCAATAATGACGTTCGTGAGATCCGGACCGAGGACTACCATCAGAGTCAGTGCGAGGAGGATTGGTGGGAAGGACATCGCGGCGTCCATAAACCGCATCAGCAACTCATCGATAAGCCCACCGTAGTAGCCGGAGACGAGCCCGATTATCGTCCCGATCAAGAGCGCGCCAGTGATGGCGCCGAAGCCGACGTACAGCGAAATTCGACTGCCCATCACGACGCGACTGAAGATATCTCGGCCGAGATCGTCGGTTCCAAACGGATGGTCGACCGACGGCGGTTGTGTTCGATCCGCAACGGACGTCGTATCGATTGCGTAGGGTGCGATGACAGGTGCGAAAATAGCGATGACGACGAGCGCAACCACGATGAAGAGCCCGATCATCGCCTTCGTATTGCTCCTGAACTGCCGCGTGAACCGTTGGAGGCGCTCTATCCGCGCGGACGTGACCGTCGAGTTCGACGTTGAGGTCGCCATCAGTCCTCACCTCCGTAGCGAATCCGCGGGTCGAAGTAGCCGTAGAGGATGTCCGCCGCGAGGTTTGAGAGCATGTACATCAGCGCGACGACGATGATACAACCTTGCAACAGCGGGATGTCCCGACTTTGAATGGCGGTCAGCGTCAGCCTGCCAATGCCCGGCCAGAAGAACACCTCCTCTAGAACGACGACACCACCAAACGCGTAGCTGAACTGAAACGCGATAACCGTGATGACGGGAATGATGGCGTTTCGGAGCGCGTGTTTGAGGACGATGATGCGTTGCGTCATCCCCTTAGAACGTGCTAGTTTGATGTACTCTTCCGACATGACCTCGAGCATCGATGACCGGGTCATGCGCATGATATAGGCGGTGAGGGCGAATCCCATCGCCGACGCCGGGAGGACGAGATGAGTAAGCGTTCCTACTGGGTCTTCGTTCGGCGGGACATAGCCTCCTGTCGGGAAGATGTTCAGCCACACGGCAAAAACGAGGATGAACACGAGTCCCCACAGGAAGATCGGGATGGAAACGCCGATGAATCCGAACATCGACGCGAAGAGATCGGGTGCCTCATTTTGTTTTACCGCAGCGACAACGCCGAGCGGCAGCGCCAGGAAAACCGCGATGAACGTCGCCGCCCCGGCGAGCATGAGCGATTTCGGCAGTTTCTCAGCGATGAGCGTCACGACTGGGTCGCCAAACCGGAGTGACGTTCCCATATCACCCTGTAAGATCCCAATCACCCAATCTACGTACTGGAGATGTAGCGGCTTATCGAGACCCAGTTGCGCCTGTAACGCCTGAATGGATTGGTCAGTCGCGTTCGGCCCGAGGATGAGCAACGCGACATCTCCGGGCAAAATCGTCGTGACGATGAATGTGATTAACGTCACGAACAGGAGGGTCAGCGTCATGAACCCCAATCGTCTGAGTAGATAGTTAGACATGGACATTGTCGTTCCTCCAGTTACCCGTTGAGCCAGTTATCTTGGAATCGGAGTGTCGAACCGTCGGGTGCGCCGATTTTGCCCTTGTATTTCGTCGAACCACTGTACAGGTTCGCCTGCCACCAGAGCAGGAGGTGACCCGCGCGCTCCTCGTGCAGAATCTCGGTTGCCTTGTGATAGAGATCCGCACGCTTCTGTTCGTCGTACATGTGCCGAGCCTTCTCAACCAGTTCATTGTACTCCTCGTTTTCCCATCCGGTGAAGAAGAACGCTCCATCCGGATGGAGGAACTTGTAGAAGGACACGTCCGGGTAGTTGAGTGCGAGATACGAACTGGTTGTCGCCTCGAAATTCTGCTTACTGTACACGTCCGAGAGCCACGTGCTCCACGTTATTTTCTGGATGTTGAGGTTGATGCCGACGTCCGATGCCTGATCGGAGATGACTTTCGCCCCCTGCACTTGCGTCGGGTAGGACTGTGGAATCTTGAACGAAACCGAGAATCCGTTCGCCATTCCCGCCTTCTTCAGGTGCTCTTTGGCCTTTTCGAGGTTTCGTGGGCGTGGTTTCACGTCCGGATTCACCCACGGACTGTCAGGTGCTGCGGGCGTCGCGGCGGGTTTGCCAGTACCGTACAGCGCCGCCTCCGTTATCTCTTCCTTGTCGATCGCGTAGTCGAGCGCGAGGCGAGCATGTTTATTGTTGAACGGCTTCTTATTGCAGTTCAGCCCGAGGTAAACGAGAGCTTTCGGAAACTGCTTTTCGAACCGGACGGAGGAATCGTTCTTGAGCGACTCAACGTCTTTCGGCGGAACGCCGTTGATAAAGTCGTACTCCCCCGCGCGGAACGACTGGAGGCGCACGCTTGGATCAGTTATTTCACTTTTGACGATTTTGTCGAGGAAGGGGCCGCCATCTTCGCTAGCATTCCAGTACTCGTCGAATTTCGTCATCGTGAACGAAGTCTCTACCTCATGACTCTCGAACTGGTAGGGGCCCGTCCCGATGGGTTCCCCGATTTTCTCCTTGTTCGTCTGTTCCTTTGGTACGATGTGCATCTCTCCAGTCGCCATCCGTGAGATGAACGGTGCAAACGGCTCCGACAACTGCACGATGAAGGTTTGGTCGTCCGGATTTTCCATCGAGTCAACAAACTCGAAGAAGCCGCTGGCGAGATAATCGCCGTTAGCGATTCTCTCGTAGGTTGCGATCACGTCATCGGAGGTCATCTCCTTCCCATTGTGGAATTTCACTCCCTTCTGAAGCGTGAACTCCAGCTTCGTATTGTCCTCGGAAGTAGTCCAATCCTTCGCGAGATGCGGTTGTAGCGAATAGTCAAAGTCTAGTTTGATGAGAGGTTCGGTGATGTTTTCGAGCACTCGGTTCGTTGCCGCGGCGCTCTCGAGATGCGGATCCAGCCCCTGAACTGGAACGGCACCTCCCCATTGCAGCGTGCCGCCTGATTGTGGCTTCCCGTTGGCTCCATTGTTGCCGCCGGAGTTGTCAGAATCGCTTCCTCCGAGACAACCAGCGAGCGCAACTGGAATTCCAGTGGCCGACGCAGCGAGGAACGCTCGGCGGTCAAGCCTCCTGCCACTAGCGGCGTGGCTGTTATTTTCAAAGTTTCGCCTATTACTATCGCTTGGCATAGAGAAACACACTCAGACACCCATAATATAGTTTATGGAATTATCGATCATCGTATTAGTGAACAAAAGATTTCCACTCCTTATGACAGCCAACAATCGTAGTAGATGGGCACTCCACGCGACGAGTTGCAACGGAACTACAAAATGCAACATTTCTTTTTATTTGAGAAACAGTTAAATAGATCGATACGGCAACTTGCCTAGATAGGCATGCAGATAAGCGAGCACCGGCTGCGACGTGATATCGAAGCTAATGCGGAGTTCGGTTCCGTCGTGGTTGAAAGCGGTCACGGTCGGTCTGTTCTCACCGGTACGGAGGCGGACAGAAAGGCACGAGAGTATTTTTGCGAACGGTTGCGGGACGCTGGTCTCGCCATTCGGGTTGACCGGGTGGGAAACATCGTAGGGCGGTGGACTCCCGAAAGCGCTGACCCAACTGCAAAGCCGGTAGCCGCTGGGAGTCATCTTGACTCGGTTCCAGACGGTGGTATCTTCGATGGGCCCCTTGGAATATACGCGGCACTAGAAAGCGTCCGAGCGATGCAAGATGCAGGAGTCACCCCGACTCGTCCAATCGAGGTCGTTTGTTTTACCGAAGAGGAGGGTCAGCGTTTCGACGGTGGATTGTTGGGTTCGGCCGTCGCTGCTGGCGAGATGACTCCGGAAACGGCACTTGCGCTCGAGGACGACTCCGGAGTGACGCTCAAATCCGCCCTTGACGAAATCGGCTTTCACGGAGAAGGTCAATTAGTGGCCGACGAATGGCACGCATGGCTGGAACTTCACATCGAACAGAGCGAGCGTCTCGAAGAGGCAAATGTCCCCGCTGGAATCGTAACGACGATCACTGGACTTTCCCGCTGCGCCATCGAGATTACCGGCGAGGCGAATCACGCAGGCTCGACGCCCATGAGGGATCGGTCAGACGCGCTCACCGCCGGGAGCGAATTCGTTCTCGATCTCGAGAATACTGCCCGTGAGTGTGCCGATTCGGTATCGGCTACTGCCGTCGCCACCGTCGGCAAACTTCGCGTTCGACCGAATGCACCGAACGTCATTCCGGGGCACATCGAATTGAGCCTCGATGTCCGCGATATCGAAGTTGGTTCCATCGAGCGGATCATCGACGGCGCAAAGGAAAGTCTCGAGCGAATCGAGACCGAATGTGACATCGTTACCGAATTCGAGCGCCCGTGGAATCGGCGCCCGATTCCGATGAGCGACCGCTGTCGTAATGCTTTGCGCGCTGCGGGGGAGGCGGCAGACATCAATACGCAGGAGCTCCACTCCGGAGCAGCTCACGATACGATGCACGTCGCGAAAGTCACGGACGCTGGATTGCTCTTTGCGCCGTCACGAAACGGAATTTCGCACAATCCGCTGGAGTGGACGGATTGGGACGATTGTGCTGCATCGACACAGGTTCTCGGTGGTGCGCTGAAACGACTCGCCTGCGAATAGTACCGTTTGCGAGCGAGCGAATTATCATATCACTCGAAAGAGCCCCCATTGAGAGGGTTTAGTCCCTAGTACGGTGTTCGTGCACAGAGAGCTGAATACGATGCCATTGCCAAATTCCGACTGTTAGTCCGTTACATCCCGTTTTCGTACAGTAATTAGTTCGGTTGGCATACAAGCGGAGAATTGTCTCAAAAGAGAACGGCTTCGAACTTTGAACCCGGTCGTACAGTCTATCTACTCTACAAATTTTACGGAGAGAGATATTCTACTTGGAGACATCCGAAAAATAGGGACTGAGGGGAATTGTGCCAGGAATCTGTTTACACGCATTCTGAACGATATTAATCGAGATATTCGTCCGAATTCTTGGAAAATCGCCGGAGTAAGATGCCATACGGGATCTATTCTCTTTCTAACATAATGATGTGTGGTGCGGTAGCAGCCTCTGCTATCGATTCCGTTCGGTGGAAGTATTTGCACCATATGCAAACAGTTTTACGGTAGGTTTTGGTACGACATAACATGGCAGATCGAACCGAAACCAGCTCGTCAAGGACGTTGAAAACAGTTACAAGAGCGTTCGACGTGATTCGGGCGCTAGAAGAGTTAGATGGAGCGCGCGTCACCGAACTCGCCGACCACCTCGACATGTCAAAGAGCGCGGTTTACAACCACCTCACGACGCTTCGCGATAACAAATTCGTGATTCAGGAGGGAACCACGTACTCGTTGTCGCTGCAGTTTCTCCTTCTCGGCGAGTACGTTCGTAACCAGAACAAATTATACGAGATCGGCAAATCGGAGATAGAAAAACTAGCGGACGAGACAGGAGAATACGCCCACCTCGCCACCGAACAGCATGGGCTCAATGTGAACCTCTATAAAGTACGAGGGGAGAAGGCAGTCGGAAGCGAGTACCAGACGAGCAAATTGCAAAAGCCGGACTATTTGCACTTCTCGGGGACTGGAAAGTCGATTCTCGCGTTTCTTCCCTCCGATCACGTGGACGAGATCGTCGACCGCTACGGGTTGATCCGTAAGACAGAGAATACGATCACCGACCGTGAGGCACTATTCACGGAACTTGAACGGATTCGAGAACGGGGATATGCGTACAACGACGAGGAAGAAATTGAGGGTCTAAAAGCAATCGGTGCGCCAGTTCTGGATAGAAACGGTCGCGTTCTCGGCTCGCTTAGTATTTCGGGACCGACCAACCGAATGAACGAAACGGAGTACCACAACATGGTTGTCGAGAAGGTGGTGAACGCGGCGAACGTCATCGAAGTGAACATAAATATGTCCGAGAGCGAAACCAACCTTCCCAAATTCATCTAATTACCGTGAACCAATTACCTTCCCTTGTAATGGAAGTTTTCCCGCTGATATTTTAAGGTACTATCAATTACGATAGCAGTGTTGTAATGTCTCCGCAAAATATGAGCGGCCATTTATTGTTCGACCTTAAATTTCAATAATACAATATATAAGATAATTAATTATCTAATTGGATTTGTTAATATAGCAAGCAAGCTACCATTTTCGTAAACAAAGTCGCAATGTGTATGAAAAAGTCCCATTCATCTTGCTCGACTCGCTCAGAGCGATCGATTCGGAATGAACCACGACGCTCGAAACCGGGAGCAACTACATACCATCGCGAAACCGGTCGTCGACGAGTTCGCGAACGAAACGGGTGAGCGAGTCGCAATCGCACAAAAAGAGTACGGACGGGCAGGTTGGCTATACTACTCAGAGTCCTCTGAAGCAGTGACCACGGACGCACACATCGGCATTGACCTCGACCTATACTGTACGGCTATCGGAAAGATAATACTCGCATTCAACCCCGAACCGCGTACTAACGAGCTTCTCGCCGATTGTACTTTCAAGAGACGGACAGATAACACAGCGACTGACCGGAAGGAATTGCTTGACGAACTGCGAACCATCCGTGAACGAGGCGTTGCGTTCGACGACGAGGAACGGTTAGAAGGTGTTCGTGGCATTGCTGTTCCCGTTCACAATAGGGCTGACGACGTTCTCATCGGTGGACTGACTATAGCGGGAGCGACCACGAGATTAAAAAACGATTGGTATTGGGAGGAGCTTCCCGACCTTCTGAGCCGAGCGGCGAACATGATTGAAGTGAACTTCAACTATCGATAGTCCCATGATTTGGGACTCACCGGATTACGATTCTGTAGCCCGACGAAGCGACGTTAGAGGAAATAGTCTCGAGTCCGATTCGATGATATTCGGCTCCGCTCATAGGCTGCATCACCGGTAGTGTCTCACGCCTGGTCTCCGAAGTCGAGTCTATTATCTCTCAGCCACCATTACAACCCTACACATGTAACGTATTCTCGACTCATGAACATTTATCGAATTGTTGTTAGTCGGATAACCGAAGTATGAGTTGGGAATGATGACTCGAGACCGATACAAACGTGGTTTCTCAAACCAATCGTGAATCAACAGTGAGCAGACTCGTGAATCAGAAATAAAACAGTTAGATCAAGATCGGGTGGGGTCGAATCTCAGAGAGATGGTCAATGACGATGTATTCTACCGTGCTATCCGCCGAACTTGTGAATATTTCCGATTCTAAATTCGATATAGCCATATACGGTTTATAGATTGGTGTTTTTTCGATATGGGCTCTTTACTACTCGAAATCACTAAACAAGACCCCTCAGATGCTACTTCTGGTTAGCGCAGTAAGCAGAAGTGGAATACCTACGGGACTCTCAGGTCAATCTGTGCGCAGTTCGTAATGGAAACGCATCTCAGATTGCCTTCCTCACGCTCAACTTGCCCTCGTTCTGTTGCTATTGCTGGATACTGCGATCGGTTACATCACATGTACTCCTCCGAAAAAAGAGATTGGCCGATTACTAGCTGCTACCGGCTAGGAGCTCGTAACAAATCGGATGTCAAAGAATCCCGCTTTCACATTTCTGGATGCCGTGCTGTTCAGGGGGCTGGAACCGGTGATTCGTGATCGCGTCCAGCTTCACGTAGGCGCTCTTGTTCTGCTTCGGCGAGCGGCTCGTACTCGTTCGCTGCTTCAAGAATGTCCGCCACCAGGTTCGGATCGCCAGCGCTCGGGATGGTGGTCATACCTTGCGAGAGCGCGTAGCGGAAGCAGTCGACGAGTTCCTCTTTTGTATCGAACGGTTCATACCAGGTCTCATAGGGACGCTCATCCTCGGAAAGATCCTCGGGCCATGATTGTTTCGCGAAGCCTTTGATGCAGAGGGTACCGAGACCGCGCTCTTGGGCGAATTCAAGCACCGATCGGTAGTCGTATTCAGGACCTTTCTTTGAGTCGAGTGTGTAGTTGAACGGGAACATAACCGATTCCAGTTCAGGGATTCGTTTGATACTGGTGCGAATGATGCTCGGATCACCGTGGCTCGTCAGACCGATGTGACCGATAAGCCCCTCCTCTTTCGCTTCCTTGAATGCCTCCAACGCGCCAGGGTCGTGGTCGCCTTGTGACATCTCTGGGTGATAGTCGCCTGTGATAGTGTCCAGTTCATCATAGCGGGTTACTGCGTGGAACTGATACAGATCGATGTAATCGGTGTCGAGGCGCTCAAATGACTTGTGAAGTTCGCCCCAAGCGCCGTAGTAGGTACGCTCTTGGGTCTTGCATCCGAGAAAGATCTCGTCCCGGTGTTCGTTCAGCTTGGGGGCCAGCTTCACTTCGGCGTCACCATAGGTAGGAGCGACGTCGAAGTGATTGACGCCTGCATCGAGAACATCCTCCACCATTTGATTCGCGTCGTCTTGTTCGAGGAAATTCAGCGCGATTGCGCCGAACGTCAGGATCGAACTGTTGTGATCGATGTCGCCGAGTGGTCGAGTTTCCATGTATCCTATACTGGCTGGAGGTCACAAAATTCTATGTCTATTATCAAGATACTCTGACTGCTGTACGACAATAGCTATCATATAGCATTAGATTACTCCTCATAACTGATGCTGGAGCGGAAACCACCGTACGCCATACGCTTCTCGTCGAAGGGCATCTCTTCATCGAAACTTTCTGGTCCATTGCGGAATCGTCCATCACCCTCGCATTCACCTCGTCGCGGTGCTCTCGAGACTCGTACACAATGAATGAGAACACGACCGATTCGTTGTCCTCGGTTTCAGCGAGTTGGGGAAAGGTCCGCATCGACATGCCGTCCATGTCTGGCTCCATGTTGTCTCCCACCCCTTCGAAGTACTCTCCCATCGGGAGTTCCCTAGCTCCCCTTCCTGTTCAACCGCTTGTGAGCCGATATACTTCCTTCACAGAATTAACTAAAGACGATATTCTTCGAGTGATCTGTGAGTCCAAGTTTCCGGCAGTGACCGCTCGATGGGTCGTAGATACGGTTGAGATGGAGCGGCGGTCAGTACATCAACGGTTTGAGGAGCTGCGTGAGTGAGATGAGTTAGAACGTGGGAAGTTGAGTCTTCGATGAGTTTCTCTCGGATCATCGTAGGCAGGGATCGCACAGTTCGCTAATTCAGTTGGGTCTGCAGGCATCTGATGTTTTTTGGCAAGATGGGCCATCGCCTCGTATCCGACTTTGGGTCTATTCTCCGCTCTCGCAACAAAACCACAGCCACGGAGACAATCTAACTTGAAACTCATCACAAGCAAACCAAAACAGCAACGGCATATATACTCATGTGTAGATCAAGATAGACAGTAATACACACATTTAATTTTCACAATTAATAATCTACCTGCGAGATATGTTTTCTGCTCCAGAAGAGTGTGGAACACGTGAAACCCGGACACCAACGAAAGTGTGCAGACAAGTATGGTGCGGCGGTGGCTTCCGTGCTCAGGGTTGACCGTCAGTGAATGTTCCCCGAAGATCAACTTGTGACTCGCGTCTCTGCTCGCTCGGCAGTGGTCGGTGGTCCTCTTCGGGCACCGATTCCTTCGTGGCATCGATAAGTCGCTGATGGGTGCTTCGAACCGGCTCCCCATCCGCAGGCATGAGTTGTTTGTAGTTCCCATCAGCGTCCATCCGCCAGCGTTTACGGTTGTCCGAGAGCATGATGTCGAGAATCGTTTGTAGGTTCTCACGGAGGAGAGGATCCTCTACCGGCGCGACTGCTTCGATCCGTCGGTCCAGATTCCGGGTCATCCAGTCGGCCGACCCAATGTAGTAATCCGACTGCCCTCGATTATGGAAGTAAAAGATACGCGAATGTTCGAGAAACCGGCCAACAACGCTGTAGACAGCAATGTTCTCGCTTACACCCTCGATTCCGGGTCGGAGCCGACAAATGCCACGAACCAGGAGGTCGATATCGACACCCGCCATCGATGCCTCGTACAGTTCTCTGACCATTTTGGGGTCTTCGAGTGCATTCATCTTCGCGACGATTCTTGCCTCCGTCCCCTCACGGGCATGTTTGGCCTCCCGTCTGATACGTTGGACAAACTCCTCGCGCATGTTTTCGGGGGCAACGAGTAATTTTCGGTACTGCTCGTGCAGCGAGTGGCCCGTGAAGAAGTTAAATAGTTTGACGAGGTCTTGTCCGATATTACGATCCGACGTCAAGAGACCAAGGTCGGCGTAGGTCTTTGCTGTCTCTGAATGGTAGTTACCTGTGGAAACGTGTGAGTAAAGTTGGACACCGTCGTCCTCCTCCCGGACGACGAGTGTCGTCTTCGAGTGTGTCTTCAAGCCGATGGTGCCGTACGCCACGTGGATTCCCTCCTCTTCAAGCCGCTTGACCCACCGGAGGTTGTTTTCCTCGTCAAACCGTGCCTTCAGTTCGACCATCACGGCGACCTGTTTGCCGTTCTTCGCGGCTTCGATAAGACTCTCGATTACCTGTGAGTCTGACGCCGTCCGGTAGATGGCAGCTTTAATCGCCAATACTTCCGGGTCGTTGGCCGCCGTGTCGAGGAACTTCTGAACCGTACTCGAGAATGAGTGGTATGGATGGTGGATGAGGACATCCTTCTGGCGAATCTCCGCAAAGAGCTCTGATGGATGATCCAGAGTAATGTCTGCGAACCGAGGGTGTATCTGTGGCGTCCATGAGTCGAGTTTGAGTTCCGGGCGATTCAGATCCACTAGGTCGAAGAGGCCGCGGTAGTCGAGATGGCCTTCTAGTTCGAACACTTCGCGTTCGTCGACATCGAGTTGGTTGATGAGGAGTTCACGTGCCGCTGCAGGCATACTCGACGCGACTTCAAGTCGAACCACGGTCGCGAAGCGTCGCTGTCTGAGGACGTCTTCGATGACTTCGATAAGTCCTTCCGCTACTTCCTCGTTCCGCCTGACTTCGGCGTTTCGCGTGACACGAAACAGGGCAGTATCAACAATCTCGACATTCGGGAACAAGAGATCCAGATTCGCCTCGATGACCTGTTCAAGTGGGATATAGGTTATATCCTCGTCACTGTTTGCTTCGTCTATACGGCCGTCATCATCGTCTCCGAGTCCATCGAGACGGACGAATCGAGGACGGTTCTGTGGAATCTTCACTCGGGAGAATTTCAGCGTCTCGTCTGTTGCATCGTTGCGCGTGAGAACTGCCATCGAGAGGCTGAGATTAGAAATAAACGGAAACGGATGCGCCGGGTCAAACGTAAGCGGCGTCAGCGTTGGGAGGACGGAACTTTCGAAATACTGCCGTAGTAATTTCTGCTTTTCATATTCGAGTGTTTCGTGGTCGACGATGTGGATTCCCGCTTCGTCGAGGGCAGGTTTGATATCCTCATGATAGCAGCGATTTTGCATCTCGAACATCTCGTGGGTAGTCGAGAGGATTTCACGCCACTGCTGATCAGGGGTGCGGCCATCCGGTGTGCGTTCCGACACCCCAGCGGCCATCTGCTGTTTGAGTCCGCCAACACGTTTCATGAAGAACTCGTCCATGTTCTGCGTGAAGATCGAGAGGAACTTCACGCGCTCCAGAAGCGGGTTTCGGTCGTCGAGTGCTTCATGAAGTACTCGTCGTTGGAACGCGAGTTCGCTCAGTTCGCGGTTAAGATAGAACTCCGATGCCTCCAAGTCGACCGCTGTGGCTTGGTCACTGTCGTCCGCTAGCGTTTCGTTAAGTTCATTGTCGAGATCGGCGTCACTTCCGATGAGAATCTCGTCGACTGCCTCTCGCTCGGCCGGATTTGCTTTTGGGTCATGGCCGTTGGGATGAGCGTTTACGTGCTGTGCTGATTCGTCTACGTCTTCATCTGCCGTCATTTAGTCGGAACTTGCTTGTCGTCTGTTTCGGGGGTTGTGCTACACTGGAACGGAGCGGGGGTTGATGAACTTAGAATCCTTGCGGTGTTGGACCGTCCGGTCGACACCAACGCTGACGAGTTTGCCCTTCCGCCAGTCGTAGGCGGTCAACTCGCCCCCGTAGACACAGCCAGTGTCGAGGCCGACAGCGTACTCTCTGTGAACGGGTGCTTCAAGGACGGTATGGCCGAAGAAGACGCGCTCGGGACCCTCGTACTTATCCCACCAGAACGGTGGGTCGTAGCTTCCATCGGGAACGAGCGAGCGAGTGTTCTGCAGGTCGTCAACCGTGTGGTCTTCGCGGTCCATCTGAGGGTCGATCCCACCGTGGACGACAAGCGTGTCTTCCCACGAAATTGCGACTGGAAGGCCACGAATCCACTGGAGGTCTTCTTCGGTCAGATCGTCGACGACTTTGGTTCCCCGAAGTAGTTTCTCCTCGTTGTTTCCACGAATCGAGAGCATATTCGGTGATGAGCGGACGAGGTCGACAACACCGTGATTGTTGGGACCTTTCCTGATGAGATCCCCCACGAACACCACAAGGTCATCCTCGCTTGGGGCCAGTTCATTGAGGAGCGTCTCAAGTTCTGACAGACAGCCGTGGATATCGCCAATGATATAGATGTCGTCCCAGGCGTTGGCATCTACGTGTTGGTGCTGTGCTTCGATAGAATCGTTGAATCGAGGAGTCCGGCTCATAGAACTGTTCGTAGTAAAAGTGTGGCCGCTCACGCCAATAAACAACTTGCTAAGTTTGCTACATAGCAATATATAGCCGTAATTGATAAACAGTATCGTGGAATAGAGGTATCAATGTCGCAACGGCCGATAAAACAATTCGCCCGTAAAAACAAAATCATCGCTTATCGGCTTGTATCCCGGCGATTTCAGCACCTCAAGCGCCTTTCTTGTTCGGGTACAAATTGAACTTGAATGATTCCTCTTTGTCGTCACTCCACTTGTCGAGATATGGTGAATACGTGGTTATCTCTGCATTGTATGTTTGTGTGTTTACCGTCAAAAGGCGGAACCAACCATCCCCGCCGTTATCGATCGTTTGGTAATCCATGAACATCTGGGTGGTACGATTGCCTTCTGCATGGGCGGTACGTCGTGCAACGTATGAGCCAGTGATATGGTGCCCAGAGTGAACATTCGCTAGATTCTCGTGGTAGCGCAATTCAGATTGCCACATCTGCTCTCCGTTGTTGTAGTTGCTGCCTTCAGGGAGGCCTCCACCTTCGTACCAGTTCGGGGCGAAGTTGTCGTTCGCATCCGTTCGGGTGCCGTCGTGATATGTGTATGTATGCGTGACGAGAAACGCGGTCGCTTCAGCATAGGTTTCCAGAAGCTGGCCGGCCCACTTCAACACCGCGTCACGCGGCCCGAACTCCAGCGTGAGGAAGAGAAATTGCTCCCCATGAATCTCTTGGAGGAAATAGGCGTTTTCGGCATATCCCTCGAACGTCCCCCAGTCAAGGATCGTCTCGTTGCTCTCCTTGGTCTCCTTATAGCGGGTCGCCGGGAACCGACTGCGAAATGTTTGCGGATCTCGGATATTGTCTGCATCGTGGTTCCCAAGCGACAGCACGGTTGGGATATTCGCGTCGTCCATTCTGCCGATTGCATCTTGTGCAACATCCCATTCGGCATCGTTGTCTGATCCGTAACTCTGTACGATGTCCCCTTCGTGCAGGAACATCTGGATATTGTACTGCTCCTTATTATCGGCGACCCATTGACCCATCTGCTCAAAGATGCCATTATCCTGCTGTGCATAGTACTGCGTATCTGGGAAGATTGCAACGCTGAACTCGGTGCTAGAGTCAACAGTTGGTTCGCTACTCTCACTCGCACGCTGCGCTGCAGTTCGGTGACTTGCCGTGAACCCCAGTCCGCCAAGGCCGCCGACGAACGCCAGTGTCTGGCGTCGTGTTGCAGACGGTGCGTTCCGCTGATTCGATTCTGCAGCACTCTCTGTGTGAGCTTCTGACATCGATTTCGCAGATGAATGCCCGTTAGATAGTGCTTTATAATATTTCTATTTACAAGAAATAATGGTCCGTAGAATGCTGGGTAGCTCGTCCCGTTCCACATCATCGAACGGTTGGCGTTCGACGCACAGCAGTACCTTGCGGAACGCGAGGCTGGTACACTTTCATCCAGGGAGAAATACTGTACGGGTGACCCGATTCAGCTCTCGGAAAACCAGCAGGGCTGGCACGATTTCGTCCCTGCCCGCCCAACGAGATTACTTCTGCTCATCAATATCTCAACCAGTTTGCCTACATTCGCCGGGATTGGGCTTGGAGTTATCCTCACCAATGTCAATATCGTTGGTGTCAAGCAAGCCGTTTAGTTGCAGGCAGGGATCGTCAGTTTTGTTTTTCTCGTACTCAACCATGATGTCTGTGAGAAATAGTGTCACACTGGACGAACCGAGGATCTATTATAAACGTTCAAGAACGCTTTCTCTCTTTCTTAGTGCGATGTCCGGTGAATATACTCGTCGTGACGCAATAGCTATCCTAACTGTTTCCGGGTTAGGCGGTATCGCGAGCACCTCCGCGGCCGCTCGTCGCGGGAATGACGACCATGACCATGAGGACGAACAGTCGCTCAACCGCTTGGCAACCACGGTTCGAGGCGCAGAAATCACCGGGATGTATCTCACACAGCCTGGTCGGTTTTTCTTCAACATCCAACACCCCAGTGATGCCAATGACAAACCCTATAACAAGGGTACTGTCGGAGCACTCGTCGGAGCGAACCTGCACGCCCTTCCCCAGGATTTTGCAAGCGTACAAGTTCCTGACAACAAAGAAGAAGCCGAAACGGTTCACACTGCCGTCGGCCAGTATCAAGCGCTAGCGACCGGCGGCGACGAGACGGATAACGGAAAGAAACTCGGTATCCCGTACTCCGCAGACGGTGAACCGATGACGGACGGAAATAGTCCCGACTATAACGGATTCATTCCCGGCGACCATCCGAACGAAGGCTATCTCTTTACGAATTGGGAGACTCGACCCGGGATGGTCAGCCGACTCCACCTTCGAATGCGCGGTCGACAGGGAAAAAGCACGAACCACAAATGGGAGGTTCTCGGGAGCCAGAACCTCAACTTCCGTGACGTTGAAGGCACCTGGAACAATTGCTTTGGAACGGTTACGCCGTGGACTACACCACTGACCTCCGAAGAATACGAGCCAAGTGCTGCTGACTGGTACAATCCAGGCAACGGCGCGCGCGAGCGGATGTCGGAGTACCTCGGCCGGACAGCGAATCCGTATCGGTACGGCTACGTCATCGAAATTGATGAACCGACTGGCGATGCAACGCCCGTCAAGCAGTTTGCAATGGGCCGGTTCTCGCACGAGAACGCGGTCGTGATGCCAGACCGACAAACGGTGTACCTGAGCGACGATGGCACCGGGACGGTCTTTTTCAAGTTCGTGGCAGACACCCCCGGCGATCTCTCCGCCGGGACGCTCTACGCTGCAAAAGCAACTCAAGACGCCGGAAACGACGTCGCAACCACTGGGTTCGATCTCGAATGGATCGAACTCGCCCATGGCACGAACGATCAGATTGAATCGTGGATCACCGAGTACGACGACCAAGAGCCGGGAACGAATGCCGACTACATCACCGATGAAGAAGTTGCTCGATGGGCACGCGGAAATGCGGACGACGATCGAGCCGCGTTCCTCGAAGCGCGCAAAGCGGCCGCCGCAAAGGGCGCGACGAACGAATTCCGCAAGATGGAAGGCGTGAACATCAAGCGGAACGCCAAGCCCGGCGACTATCTGTACATGGCGATGTCGAATACAAACAAAACGATGCTCTCGAACGAGGATGCGCCGGCGAAGCACGACGATCCGCAGGACGAAATCAGACTTGAGGGCAACGAATGGGGAGCGGTCTATCGCATGCAACTCGGTGCTGACTACAACGTGGGCCGAATGGAGCCGGTCGTGACGGGTGGCCCGAACGCGAATATCTGTGGTGGCTGTCCGTACGATGCTCGACCTAACTCGGCCAGCACTGTCTGCCAGGACTGTGAACACAACCCTACAAAGGAGGACGAGAGTGGCATGGTCGGAAAAGGAATGCAGTCGATGAAGCAGGCATTCTCGAGTCAAGAGAGCTATGATCCCGAGAACACGATTTCCGAACCCGACAACATCGTCGTGATGGATGACGGTCGAGTGATCATCGGTGAAGACACCGGTAATGAGGGTCACGACCCACCAAACATGATCTGGGTGTACAACCCGAGTTAATCACATAATTGTGAAATATTCTCCGAAACGATCACAACACTTATTTGATTTTTTGCAGTAAATAACGATTCGTCATCCGCAAACCTATGTCAATAATTTAATAACAGAGGTACTGCAGCGATAAAATTTTTATGAGCGGTCAGATCCTTAGAAACGCTGGCTAACCAAGTATTTTGTCAGTCATAGATTCCTCCGTGGTACTCTTCTGGCACTTCATCATGGTATAATATATCAAAAATATAATCACGCATATAGAGATGTATTGCTTAATCTAAACCCTTCTAAACTAGACTCACGTTGATATAGATCTATTATAAACCTTCATACTTGGTCGATTGAGCTATTGTGTGCGTAAAATGACAGAACCTGACAATGGAAATAAGATGGATGCCCAACAAACCACCTTTCTTTCTACTAAACGACGCGACTTCCTGCGCAATGCAACAGGCGTCGCAGGCCTGACCACGTTCGGAACCACTGGCCTCGCCACCGCAAAGAGTGAGGAAGCTGGCCGTTTCGGCGACGATCCCTTCCAACTCGGCGTTGCCTCCGGTGATCCTCTTCCTGACTCGGTCGTGCTCTGGACGCGCCTTGCTCCGAAACCACTCCAAGCTGATGGGGGCATGCCCGATCAAAACATCGAAGTTCAGTGGAAACTCGCAGCGAACAAAAAGAATGGCAAAGTCCAGAATGTCGTCCAAGACGGCACTGTGTATGCCCGCCCAGAACATGCCCACTCCGTGCACGTTGAACCAGAGGGCTTGGAACCGAACACCGAGTACTACTATCAATTCAAAGTAAGCACCTACCAGAGCCCAATCGGTCGGACGAAAACCGCACAAGCACCAGGTTCAGCGGTTGACGAACTTAACTTTGCGTTTGCCTCCTGCCAAAACTATCCCTCCGGGTACTACACTTCCCACCAGCACCTTGCTGAGGAAGACCTTGATGTAGCATTCCACCTCGGCGACTACATCTACGAGGGAGACGCACAGGGTTCTCTTGGTCGTGGCTATAAGCCACCGCATCAATGTGAAACCCTGTCTGATTACCGAATCCGTCATGCCCAGCACAAGACGGATCCAAACCTCCAAGACTCACATGCCGCCTTCCCGTGGATCCTCACATGGGATGATCACGAAGTCGAGAACAACTACGCTGACGAGGACGACGGTGCGCCCCCTGAAGAGTTTCTCAAGCGACGAGCCGCTGCGTACCAGGCCTACTGGGAGCACATGCCCCTCCGCCGAAAGCGACGGCCTGACGGCCCGGATCTCCCTCTCTATCGCCGGTTCACTTTCGGTGAAATTGCTGAGTTCAATGTGCTGGACACGAGGCAGTATCGCGATGACCAAACCTCGTCGTCCGAGGAAGCAAAAGACCCCGAGCGAACAATCCTCGGCGATGAGCAAGAGCAGTGGCTGCTTGACGGATTCGACAGTTCTAGTTCTAAGTGGAATGTCCTAGCAAATCAGGTTCCGTTCGCAGCAAGGGATAACAACTCGGATCCTGACGAAGTAGACTTCGGTGGTGGCGACAAATGGGATGGCTATCGAGCCGACCGGCAAACCATCTTGGATTCCATGACCGAGCATCCGGATTTGAATCCAATCGTCATTACGGGCGACGTTCATCGAAGCTACGTCTATAATCTCAAGTCTGACTTCTCGGATCCCGACTCCCAAACGGTCGGAACTGAATATGTCGGGTCTTCGATTTCCTCGGGTGGCGATTCAAGTGGCACGACAACATATGGTGATCGCGAAAACACCCCGTGGCGCAAATTCTACAACAATAACCGCGGGTATGTCCGGTGTACGCTGACGCCCGAGGAGTGTCGCACTGACTATCGAGTCGTCTCAACCGTCAGAGAGCCGACTGCATCCGTGAATACCATTGCCTCATTCCTTACCGAAGCAGGAAATCCAGGAGCACAACTCATCACCGCGCAGGTTGACTTCACTGCTCCTGATTCGTATGATTCATCTAGTGGGTCGGCCGAATCGTTTGAAATCACCGCCGCGTTTACCAATCCTGCAGGTGCGGACGCCGAGGCAAACACAATGGAGGGTGTCAATCTCGATGTCTCAGGATTCCCAGATGGATGGTCTGTGAAAGCTAATACCGCAACCCAGTTTGATACCGTTTCAAATGGTGAAACTGTCACCACAAGCTGGAATGTAACCCCTGACGACACACCTGATGGTGACGTGAAACTTGAATTAGAAACAACATACGATATCGGGAGCGAAAGCTATCGGCATGTGTTTCAGGAGCAGATGAGTGAGGTTCAGATTGCGTATTGGAAGTTCGAGAATAGTAACGAGGACAGCTCAAGCTACGATCACACCTTCTCGCTCAGAAACGGTGCCAGATATGACGATCAAGCCGCTGTCGAAGGCGAGTACTCGCTGCAATTGGATGGGACCGACGATTACATCCGAACGTCGAGTAGCGATTTTCTCCATGATGCATTCACCGAACGAACAGTATCCATGTGGGTGAAGCCTGATTCGACGGCAGGGACACAAAGCATCTACGACGAAGGTGGAAGCGCGAACGGCCTGGGGATGCGTATCAAAGACGACACCCTGGAAGCCGGTGTGATTGACAATAGAAACCTAAGCACTATCGAAAACCCGTTCACTCGGACGGATTGGGTACACGTTGCTGTGGTGTTTGACACGGGCTCGCTTACACTCTACGTTGACGGAAGTGAAGTAGCATCGAAAGCGGATGTTGGCTTCGAGAGCGTCTCTTCCCACGGTGACGAAGGCGAAATCGGTCGCTCCGGTGGGAGCTCGTCTCAGGACGTGTGGGATACCACTGGGAACTACTTTGGTGGTCACATCGACGCCACATCCATCTATAGTACGGCTCTCTCCGCAGAGAAAATAGCAGAACTGTCAAATAAATACTGAACTGTTTTATCTAAATAATCGATTTTTGGAAGAACCGACATAGGAATAAGGCGGGTATTCATTCGTTCGATTGGAATTATTCCCATAATTATATTTTAATTATAAGTATATTCATTCCATAGATTTATTGCACTAATTTCCTTTCTACCGTTGATCAACGACACGGTAAAACAACCTTATATGTAAATTGGTAAATAACATCTACAGTAGAATTATTTCTTATATAGGTATATGTGATTCTCTTACTACTAAGACGAGAATTTATTTCTCCTATATCCTCGCATTGGAAATACATCCATAGAGCTCTATTATAAACGCTCATGTTTGGACGATTATGCTCTTCATGCGGATAAAATGGCAGAAACTGACAGTAACAATAAGATGGATGCTCAACAAAACAAACTTTCCTCCTCTAACCGCCGTGAGTTCCTTCAGACGGCAACGGGTGTGGCCGGGCTGACGACGTTCGGAACGATAGGACTTGCTACAGCGAAAAACGACAACACGGGTCAATTCAGCGACGATCCGTTCACCCTTGGTGTCGCTTCTGGTGACCCTCTTCCGGACTCGGTTGTCCTTTGGACGCGTCTTGCACCAGAACCACTCCAAGCTGATGGTGGGATGCCGGACAAGAAAGTTCCAGTCACGTGGAAGGTAGCCACTCGTGAAAACATGCAGCAGGTTGTGAAAGATGGCACGGCGTACGCCCGCCCGGAACACGCTCATTCTGTCCACGTTGAGCCTGAGGGGCTCGAGCCCAACACCGAGTACTATTATCAATTCCACGTTGGGCAGAACAAGAGTCCAGTCGGTCGGACAAAGACTGCGCCAGCACCTGACTCGGAGATTGACGAACTCAATTTCGCATTCGCTTCCTGTCAGAACTATCCCTCAGGATACTACACCTCGCATCAACACTTGGCCCAGGAAGATCTAGATATGGTCTTCCACCTTGGCGACTATATTTACGAAGGCGGTGCACAGGGTTCATTTGGTCGTGGCCATGAACCACCGCGAGAGATCAAGAGTTTAGCTGACTACCGCATTCGACACGCACAGTACAAGTCTGATTCGAACCTCCAAGACGCCCACGCAGCCTTCCCCTGGTTCATTACCTGGGACGATCACGAGGTGGCAAATAATTATGCTGACGAGATCGACGAAGGTACTCCGCCCGAAGAGTTCCTTGAACGGCGGGCCGCTGCCTACCAGGCCTACTGGGAGCACCAACCGATACGCCGCTCGCGGATGCCCGATGGTCCCGACATGCCGCTCTACCGTCGATTTACGTTTGGCCAGCTCGCCGAGTTCAACGTGCTCGACACTCGGCAGTACCGTGATGACCAGACCCATTCCAGCGAAGAGGCAAAAGATCCTGAACGGACCATTCTCGGTGACGAACAGGAACAGTGGCTGCTGGATGGGTTTAATGAGTCTGCATCCAAGTGGAACGTCCTTGCGAATCAAGTTCCCGTCGCGGCGACAGACGAAAATGCGGACCCGACCGAAGTGGACTTTGGTGGTGGTGACAAATGGGACGGATATCGGGCCGATCGGCAAACATTACTTGATGCGATGGCCAATGATGCAGATCTTAATCCGGTTGTTATCACTGGCGACGTTCACCGCAACTATGCCTACAATCTCAAAGCCGACTTTTCGAATCCGGATTCCGAAACAGTGGGTACCGAATATGTGGGTACGTCGATCTCCTCGTTTGGAGATACGTCTGGACTCACTCAGTACGGCCCATCGGCAGGCGAACCCTGGCAACGATTCTATAATGTCGGCCGTGGCTACGTCCGGTGCACGCTGACGCCCGAGCAGTGGCAGGCTGACTATCGAGTCGTCTCGACCGTTGAGGAACAGAGCGCAACGATCGACACCCTCGCGTCGTTCGTGACCGAGGCTGGCAATCCAGGAGCACAGTTAGTCTCTGAACGACCAGAGGAAGAACCCATTGAGATCACTGATATTCGACCAAATCAGGAAGGAGACCTCAACAACGAGTACGCCACAGTGAAGAACGAAGGTGATTCGGGGATCGACATGACGGACTTCATCCTCAGCTTCGAAGGCGGACGCGGACAAAACTATACGTTTGGTGATGTCATCCTTGGAGCAGGCGAGACGATCACTGTCCGGAACGGAAGTGGCGAAGATACTGAATCGACCTTCTATACTGGATGGGACGGTGCAGTCCTGAACAACAGTAACCCTGACACAGTGGTCGTTGCCAACGACGAGGGCATCATTCTCGACGAAGAATCCTATCAACCGACCTAAGATCGATGATAGTCGGTGATTAGATTTTTTGATGGATGGGTGGCAGAGTCAGATAGGAATTGCTAGCGAGACTGGCACCTGTAATACTCGAACCTGAGGCCAGCCCCGTACGTGAAGTATTCTTTAGTCAAAACGAACCTTTGTAATGCAATGGGTTCTCAATTTCATCTTTGTTTATAATTTGCTACTATATATAGATAATATAAAACAGCATATAGTCTTATTCGAAATATCCACCAGTATGAAGAACAGAGAGTATGTCAACCGACGAAGCGCTCTCAAAGCGATGGCGGCTGCAGGAATTAGCATCTCATCCTTCGGTGGCAGCTCATCCGGCAAAGAAACATCCAAAAAGCAAAACCTCAAAACATCTGATCAACCACCATTTGACGTCACACCCGCAAAACGTGCGATTGAGCGAATGCTCGCTACTCAGACTGAGCACAGTAACCAAACCACTCGTGGCAAACAGTACGTTAACCAAATCGACTTCGAAGCGAGACCAACAAAGGACGGAGCCGATTATTTCGAAATTGGGGCGCGTGGTAACCGGCCCGTTATCAAAGGCACGAGTCCGGCTGTCCTTCTTACTGGCTTTAATTGGTACCTGAAGTACATCGTCGGCGCAAATATCACATGGAATGGTGCACAGTTGAATCTCCCAAACAAACTCCCTGCACCGTCACAATCGATTCGCAAAGACGCATCGGTGGACAATCGATTTGCACTCAACGACACCACCGATGGGTACACTGAACCGTATGAAAACTGGGACTATTGGGAACACGAAATCGATCTCTTAGCACTACATGGGATCAACAAAGTCCTCGTGTACCCCGGCCAAGAAGCAGTCTACTATCATGCGCTCCAAGAATTCGGTTACAGTGAAACAGAAGTGCGCAACTGGATACCGAATCCGGCGCATCAGCCGTGGTGGCTCCTGCAGAATATGTGCTGTTTCGCCAACCCGATCTCCGAGGAACTCATTCAAAAGCGGATTGGACTCGGACAGCAAATCGTCGAACGACTCCGTGAATTAGGGATGACACCCGTCTTCCCCGGGTACTACGGAACGGTTCCCCGAGACTTCGACGAGAAACACTCAGATGCACACGTAATTCCGCAGGGAACGTGGGCAGGTGGATTCGAACGACCAGGATGGTTGGATCCCACAGGCGAGTACTTTTCTGAAGTCGCAGAAGCCTTCTATCGTCACCAATCCGAACTGTTTGGCGACACCTCGATGTACAAAATGGACTTACTCCATGAAGGAGGGACAGCTGGCAATGTGGATGTTCGTGCCGCTTCGAAAGCAGTGCAGAAAGGGCTTCGAGATGCACACCCTGATGCGACCTGGGCGATCCTAGGATGGCGGGACAATCCATTGCCCGAAACGATTGAAGCGGTCGATACGAGCAAGATGCTCATTCTTGACGGTATCTCGGAGATGTATAGCGATCTGAACCGAGAACAAGAATGGAACGGCACACCATACGCGTTCGGCACTATCTGGAACTTCGGTGGCAATACGACGATGGGCGCCAACATGGCCGTCTGGAATGAGAAATTCTGGCAGTGGCACACAAAGTCAAATAGTGCGCTCTCGGGGATTGCGATGATGCCAGAAGCCGTCGACAACAATCCCGTGGCTTTTGAATTCTTTACCGAGTTGGCGTGGCGAGACGAACCTGTCGATTTCGACGATTGGTTCGAGACCTGGACGCGGTTCCGATATGGTAGCGAGGATGAAGATGCCGTAACAGCATGGCGTGCGCTCGCACAGACAGCATACTCGATGCCGGACAATGGTTCACGAACGATGGCACAGGTGGGGCTCTATGGCTCTCGACCGAGTTTCGATACGGTCTCACAGAGATATGACACCGCAGAATTTGCTCGTGCATTTCCTGCCTTACTAAATGTTGACCCCGCTCACCGAGACAACAGCGCGTATAGATACGATCTCATGGATGTCACGAGACAAGTACTCTCGAACCGCAGCTTCGACCTGATACCGCGTATCGAGACCGCGTATAACGAGCAAAATATTGAGCAGTTTCGTGAATACGCTGACCTATGGTTGCGCTACATTGAACTGATGGACGCAGTTGTCTCGACACATGAACAGATGCTGCTCGGACCGTGGGTAAAAGATGCGAGGTCGATGGCAAGTAGTGAAGAAGAAGCCGCGCGACTCGAATACGACGCCCGGTCACTCATCACTGTATGGGGCAATCAGGACGTCGCTTCCGTGCTCCACGATTATGCGAACCGAGAGTGGGCAGGATTGCTTGATGATTTCTATTACAGCCGATGGCAACAATTCTTCGATGAACGAGAGGCTGCATTGGTTGAGAACCGCAAACCTGACAAGATCGACTGGTACTCATTTGAAAGCAGGTGGGCCCAGAAACAAAACGACTATGCGATCGAGCCGACGGGTGACATCCATCAAATTGCCCAGCGCGTACTCGAAGAAATTCGCGATGATCCCTTGCCGTTTGGCAGTGATTGTTGAGCTGAAGAGAGAGCACTATTTTGATAATACTTTGGATTTGCGTTGAATACAGAACCTAAATTTCTATCTTTGACAATGTTTGTCTATTGTATCCCAAATTTTATTTCAATACCTTGGATAGGTGCTACTGTAATGAGTAATTCCGACGACCAGGATCAAGCTGATTTCCAAAGTAGCCCACGAGCCAGCCGACGATCATACCTCTCGTTTCTCGGACTCGGATCGCTTGTACTCGGAAGTAGCACCGTAGCAGCCAAGAACGAGAATCGATCAAAGGGTATGTCCGAACAGCGGACACCAACTCACGCCCGGGGTCCACGGCAGAATTCACTTGCAGAGAAATTCAAAACGCTTTCTCGTGGCACAGAGTGGCAACAGGTAAGTCAACAGCAAGTTAATTTTGATACGTACCATCCACAGGGGATGAGTAAGGTCGGCGATCAGCTGTTTCTCTCCTCTGTTGAAGTCCTGGAGCTTCCGGGTCGCTATACAGAGCGTGATGACGACAATGATAGCCCTGGTCGTGGTGTCGGGCATCTCTTCAAGATGAATGAACAAGGGCAGCTAGTTGACAAAATCGAACTCGGCAAAGAAGCCATTTACCACCCGGGCGGCATTGACTATGATGGAAACTATCTGTGGGTTCCAGTGGCCGAGTATCGCCCCGACAGCCGTTCGATTATCTATCGCGTCGACCCTGAGTCGATGGAAGCGACCCCTGTGTTTCGGGTTGCCGACCACATCGGTGGACTCATCTATAATGCCGACCGGGATTCTCTCTACGGTGTAAATTGGGGATCCAGAACGTTCTATCGATGGAATCTGACTGGCACCGGAGAGATCATCAATCAGAATAAGCCACTGACAGAACAAGCGATTCAGAATCCGGAACACTACGTGGATTACCAAGATTGCCAGTACATCGGCGATGACCTAGCACTCTGTTCTGGTGTAGCCGTTTATCAGCCGTCCAATGCTTCCGACGTCCAACTCGGTGGCATCGACTTAGTGGATCTCCGTTCAGTCACGCCGGAATATCAGGTTCCTGTTACTGAGTGGACTCCCGATGGAATGGTAATGACTCGAAACCCATTTTTAGCCGAAGAACGCACTGATAGTCTCCGTTTCTACTTCTTACCGGAAGATAATACATCACATCTGTTCACTTACGAGATTAACACGTCTCAGTCCCGATGAAACTCGGAATTTTTGATTTTTACTGAGGTCAAATGGGAGTTGGAGATACTCCCACTAAGTGTGAGTGCCGCACGGAATGAGCGGTGCGATAGATGACGGAGTATGGCAATCAGGTTCGAACCTCGTGAACCAAATTCTGACTGGTTTGCCCTTGACAATCAAGGGCAGATTATGCATAGCCTCCCTACTAATCATCTCTTTATATTTCATCTGACTTTGCTTATGTATAACTCTATATTTTCAAAATGAATAATAAATTGCCGTTCAACTGAGGGTGTATGGACAAGATTCTGAACTATTCTGGCTAATTTCCGTACAAATGAGCGACCACGCGAAAAACTGATGTGGGTTTGCATGTAATCGTATACTGTCGAGCCCGGGTGCTCGGCGTCACGAAAACAATAAAAATGCGACGTTTGGGCGAGTCTGCTTAGAGAGCTTCATTCGCCCTGTTTCCATCTTGTTACCACTACTCCAGCAGCGACGAGTATCCATCCAGAAGGTTACTGGCTGGCAATGATCGTCGCTCCGGTAGTGAAGAGTGCAACGGAAACACCATGCGACAGTGTCTCTGTCGTCATTTTGTCCGCCATTTCTGACGAACACGTAGGCATCTTCAGGGGAATCGTCTAAAACAGCGGCAGACGTTTGTTAGTATAGGATACTAACGGCTATTGCTTTCCTATGCTACTTAAGCAACTGTTCTGATTACTGGATTTTGACATCCATAGTTCTCTGCTATTGTCTTAGTGATGTCTACAATTGATACAAAACTATTATACTAGTAGCAGAACGAGTCCGAATTAGACATAGAGGAGACCTAGCATGTACCGACATGGCCACATCGGCATTACGCTCCTTACTCTTGCGCCAATCTCCTATGCACTCGTCCAAAATGGTCAGTTCGCATTTGCTGGATTGCTCGCTCTTGGCCTACTCTTCGTTGAACCTCTTCCTGACAATGACCACTGGATACCTGGACTTTCGCACCGTGGCGTGAGTCACTCGCTGCTGACCGCTTGCATTGTCGGACTCGTGTGTGCCGGGTGTGGCTGGGTTCTTGGACGGTATCTTACCGTCCCACTTGCGCACTGGCTGCAGACGACCGTCCTTCCAGCGACCAATATCACGGCAGTCACAATCGCGACTGAGCAACTTGCCGCACTCACTCCCGAGACACTCGCCGGACTCGGGTTTGTCATCGGTGTTCTCGGTATATGTGTCCATCTTGCCGGCGACATCATCACAGTCAGTGGTATCCAGCCGTTCCTCCCGTTCTCTCGACGGCGGATCTCACTTTCACGCCTTCGTGCGGCGAGCACACTCACAAACACTATCTTCTTGCTGCTTGGCGTGCTCGCGATGGTGACAGTCATTTTCGCACTCTCTCCGTTCGCAGGAGCCTTTCCGTAAGAGAATCAGACCCGAATCAAGTCCTATCGTTGACGATGATGTGACCGACCGTGAGACCGACAATCAGCAGTAAGAGGTGATTTGATGGCTACTCTGGCGTCACAATATCGTGCATGAATCGGTGATACTCTTCGACAGCCCAGTCGCCACGACCGACAGTCGCATACGCGTTTCGTCGCTTATCGCTTGCTTTCGTCTGCTTCGAGATCAACCCTTTCTCCACGAGTCGATCGAGGCCAGGATATAATCGCCCGTGATTGATCGGCTCGGGATAGATGTCTTCCAACGCCTCCTGCAGATCGACACCCTCAGCGGGCCCTAAGCGGTAGATGACGCACAACAAGTGTGCCTGAAAGGCAGTGAGATCAGTCGGGAGATTATAGGACGCAAAATCAAGAGTGGATTTGTTCTCGTGTCTGTCAGCAGAGTCGCCTTGATCGTATTCTGAATTAGTCATACTAGAGTGACTAATCTTCGCTACTTAAATCCTACTATAATATATAGTGAATAATCAATGTAAAACACGTGGAAGAATACGGGATCAACGCTCGTCTTTACTGGGAGAAGATGAGTAGAGACTATCTTGATCGTCCGAAACCATCTTCAAAATGAGCCCAGATTGCTCCCCCACGCCAGATAAAATTCAGTATATTATTCATAAGGGCTAAAGTTTTTATCACGGGAAAAAGAACGAAACCGTGTATGCACTTCCCATTCCGCCATCGAATTACGTCTCTGGTCACTGCCCTGCTCGCCTTCGGTGTCAGTACCGGTCTTGCCGCCGCTCAACAAAGCGAGATCAACAACTCGCTCAGTGAGATTGAGCAATTCGTCGCAACTACACTGGGCCAAATCGGGGTCATCGTCTTTCTCGTTGGCGCAGCGCTGTGGTTCGTCTCCGGGCGGAACGCAAGTCGCACACAGTGGGGCTGGCGCGCCCTCTGGGGTGGCGCTGGGATGATTGTACTCTCGGTCAGCTATAATGTGTTCGTCACTCTCTTTGAAAACCTTGCTCCGGGGGTGATCGTCCCACCGTTCTTCTAACGACGGTGCGTCAGTTTCGTCTCCCGTATATCATCGACCGACCATCGCCCTGAGCACTTTCCCCACGAATGCCACCACTCTCGGATACACGTCTTCGGCCACTCATTCTTGGACTCATTGTGTTGCTCCTATTGCTGAGCTCATTTGCAACTGGCGTCAGCACCAACCGATTCGCGAACGCCACTGACGTCTTCGTTTCTGATGACACAGACCCCACCATCGGCGCACTGCCGCCGTTCATTCTGCCAGACCTCCGTACGATTTTCCAGTCCCCGAATATCTCCGCAGCGAATGCCAGTCGCGCTCGTGATTTCACGTATGCAACGTCCCAGCCATCCTACGAAGTCGGGCCTCACAATCAGACGCTTGCCGAGTATCGCCATAACAACCTCCAGAACCTGCCGCACAATCGGTCGACCAGCGTGTGGTTTCCTGATTCGAATCGTACGAACGGCACCGTCGTCACAAATGCGCATGTGACGATCCTCGGGACACAGAACGGAACCCAAACCCGTCTGGGACGAACAAACACATCATCACAAAATCTCTTCTTGCTTCCCCGAAACGGGTCTCTTCTCGCCTCGCTCGATTACTCGACGGCGATTCCAAATCAGACCTGTACAGTCACGAATGGCACCAAGACCTGCATCAATTACTCCATCACGAGCCAGTCAATCAACCGGTCACTCAGAATCGGCTCGCAAACATGGTCTACTGGAGAGACTTCACAGGAAGCCAGAGCATCGCAGCCGCTCACATACACGAACGCACAGGCGACTGAACGCACGACAATGGTCGTGAAAGGAACAATCACAACGCAGTTGGCCATTCACAAGACCGTCTCAATTCGGACGAGTTCGGGGTGGGAGCAAACGAATGTGACCTCAAATACGACTCTCCTTTCGCATACTGTTCGCGATGCAGCGCCCGTCGTGATCACACCGAACCAGCAGCTCAACGCAACACAAACTCTCGTTACTGACAACGGCGACCTCAAACGGATTATTCTCCACCTCGACGGGCCCACGACAGTCACCAATCGTCGACACTGGAGTTACGCGACATTCAA
This sequence comes from Haladaptatus caseinilyticus, assembly GCF_026248685.1. NCBI lineage: Archaea > Methanobacteriati > Methanobacteriota > Halobacteria > Halobacteriales > Haladaptataceae > Haladaptatus > Haladaptatus caseinilyticus. Next base: position 34,617 of record NZ_CP111038.1, read on the forward strand.
ATCGGGACAAATGCGCCTCCAAAATGTATGGGGTATCTACTCCCAGCATCGCTACCGGAATGCAACGATCGGTACCCAACGCCCCAACACGACGCTCTCACTCAATACATCACAGCCGTCAATCCCGCTTAACAGGCCAGTCAATCGCTCCTCGCCACTCGGCACGACCTCACAGCGAACAGTCCCGCCACCAGACGTGCTCGAGAAACAGCTGATCGCCATTCGAAGCAAGCCAGCAATCGCTCGCACAGCCTCCCAGACAGCGTCGACGGCGACTGTTAGTCGCGTTCGTACTGTTCCGCTTGCTCCAAAGGCTGTACCGCTTAAGCCGACCGTCAACCTCTCATCGGTTCCACCACGGGCGTCCACTCGTGTAGTCATCACGAACGTCGATCAGCCACTCACCACGCTCTACGATATTCACGGCGATGCAATTCCACTGAAAACGAGGACTGTCTCCGAACACCCAGCCTCGCTCACATTAACGAAACAGAATAAGAGACATGTTCGGATTGAACTCACTGACGCCCAGACCGGGAGCCCGATCACTAACCAATCGATCTACCTTCACGGGGCCGTCCAGGGCCGTGTCACCACCAACAGTGATGGTGTTGCTGTCGTCACGCGTGATGAGAGTGCTGTCGAGGCCACGTTTCGCGGTGTCGCCAACGATTCGCAGGGAATCTACTACGCCCCATCGCACAACCAGGTTCGATTTGCGCCAACACCGTTTAACATCTATAGCGCACTGGTGGCACTGAGTAAGGGGTTCGTGGCTGTCATCGCGTTTGTGCTATTTTATCTTCCATTTCACTATCTCCGCCGACGATAATTCATAAAGACTAAGAAAATATTTTTACGCGATGGTATTGATATACAAGCAAACACCATCTTTTTGACACCCAATGATCCCCACCCTCCAATCACACGGCACAACCATCGTTCACAGTGTTCCCAAGCTCGTACTCGACGCCAGCCACCTCCCCGCAGAGATGACGTCATTCGTTCTTGCCGCTGGATTCACCGGATGGATCGCGGATCTGTTCACCTGGCTCATGACGAAGCTCATGGGCTTTGTTGGACTGTTGATGTCCGGCGGCGTGTACACCTTCTTGGTCTTCGATAGCCCCTATACCGATCCGCAGTACCTCCAGGCGTTTGACCACCTATTGGGTATCTTTCCCCAATTGTTGGTGGTCGTGGTGATGGCTGGCTTTGCCTCACAGCCATTTTCAAAGAAAGCCGACGTGGATAGTGTCATCCTGGTTTGGAAAGCACTCAAGGCGATTATTTTCGTCGCCGTTGGTCGCCAGCTCATGCATTTCGGCCTGTTGCTCGTGAACGCGGTCATCGCCTACATCTACCCCGAGAGCTATGGCGCATTCGGGACGCAAGTGCTCAAAACCGGGATGGAAGGTGCAGCAGCTTCAGCAGGTGTCGTCGCAGTCGGCATGGTGATTCTGAGTGTAACCTCCATTGCTGGGATTCTCTTGTTGTTTGCGATGCTGGTGATTCGGGAGTTCCTTTTTGTCGCGATGTTTGTGACACTGCCGATTCTGGCAGTGATGCTCTATCTCGACTTCGGGCCGTTCGAGGATTCAGCGAAGGCCGCGAAGATGTTCATCAACGCCACGCTCTCGCTGTTTCTCGCAGGAATCTTCATGGCTGCCCTCATGTATGTTGGCGCTGCCGCGATCGGTGCCACTGGATCTGGCACAGCTACACATGCAGCAGCCACTGCAGGGTCGGATCCGGGTTCGTTTAATGATGTTCTCGAGTCGTTCCTCTTCTGGTTAATCGGTTTGGTGGCGCCTGCCGTCTATGGGTTGAAAACAGCCATGTCATCGGGTTTTGTCCCCGGTCGGATCCGCAGTCGTCGAAAACGGACCTCTGGACGTCGGTCGTCGGCATCAACAGGCGGGTCGCAGGAGTCGAGCCGTGCGAGTATCATGAAGCAGGCTCGGTTTGGTGGGAAACGTGCCGGCAGCGCTGCGACAACAGCGAGTGCTGCAGCGGGATCCGCGATTAGCAAGGCCGATAATCGCGCTACTGGAGGAAAAGTCACAGGGTCCATCAACTCGGCAAGTTCCGCTGTTGGAAAAACAAAAGAAGGTATTGGATCTACCGCTTCATCGGTCACTCCGGAATGGGCGAAGAAAAAGGGAATGAGTGAATATGGGAAAAAAGCTGGAAAACGTACAGTGAAAGACGCCCGTGCAGGAACCAACTTCACTTTACGGAATCTCGATCGCTCACCTCTCGATTGGGCAGAGGCAGGCCTGGAACATTATCGCGAAGACCCAATCATCGGTGTGAACGATGATAAAACGAAAGCAAATCAATATACCTTGGACGAATGGTCTGGCTCATCTACTAGTAAAGATCGGTCAAAGTAGATTTTGTTGACAGAATATATTTAAGAGCTAAAAAGAAGAGATGAACTGAACTATGGACGGCCAGGAAAACACTACGTCCACCACAGGAAAGAACTCCGCAACTAAGAGACGATTTTTTAGCGCTCTCAACACGATCCTACCATTTTTGCTAATGGTTACTTTGACATCAGTATGTTATCTCTTCATTCCGGTTGGTGTGTTCATAGTTGCTGGAAAATTAACAAGCCGAATAGGAGTTATCATTCCAGCGGTTCTTAGCGTCCTTGGTATTTGGTATCTGCCAACGATGATCTCAGGTGCGATAGCAGAGGCTATAGACATTCTTACTGGAAAGAATAATCGTGGTCAGGTGGGCGATCTCTTTGGGATGATAATTGGGACATCTTTGTTAACCATACTCTGGTTTCTCCCGCTTTGGAATCACGTTTTTCCTGCGTTTGCAGCAATTTTGCAGCCGTTTCACGTTGCCTCTATGTTCGATAACCCATGGTTGATAGGACTTAGCTGGCTCGTGTGTATCCCAATTCCAGTGTATGCGACGCTTTCAGCAATTGAAGATCAGGAAACAAATAATTCCACAAACGCAACAAAGAGTCAGCAGGTGAGTTTAACAGAGAGCGAGTCTGGTCAGCAGACACACGGAGAATTTCAAAAAAACCAATCCTCTACTGATAATCCCGATAAGAGTCGTCGAGCGACCAGTAATCAGCCATCTTCAGCACTCACCTTTGACTGGCGGTCAGCACCCACCATGAGGTTTCGCGATGTCGGTGGCATGGACACCCTCAAACGCAATATAATGCGGTCAGTTCTTCGCCCGCTCTCCCACACCGATGCTGCCTACGAGCGGTTCAACGTCTCGCCACCAAACGGTATCCTCCTGCATGGCCCTCCCGGTACCGGAAAAACACACTTCGCTCGAGCAATTGCTGGCGAACTCGGCCATCCATACCTCGAGCTGAGTGCTGGCGATATCAAAAGTCGGTGGGTCAATGAGTCCACTGAGCAAGTCAATCAGTTGTTCAATGAGGCCGAGCAATTCGACCGGTGTGTGATCTTCGTCGACGAGATTGACGCACTCCTCGCGGGTCGCGGAAACGATCTTCACCGGGAGCACGCCCAAGTCGTCAACGAGTTTCTCGCACACTTGGACGATGAAGACCCGAGCTTTCTGCTTATTGCAGCAACGAATCGTGCGGACTTGCTTGATGAAGCCGCGACGCGTCGTGGTCGCTTTGATCAGCAGTATGAGGTGGGTCTGCCCGACAAAAAGGCACGGGAACTGATTTTCCGCGTACGACTTCGTGAACTCCCATCGGATCTCGATGACGACGAGTATGAGACGCTTGCTGAACAGACAGCAGATCGCAGCGCGGCGGATATCGTCGGGATGGTCGATGATGCTGCGATGCGTGCGGCCGAACGCGACGCTGAGGCGATCACGAAAGACGATCTCCTTGAGTGTCGTTGACCAAACTCACCGACGCTGGAGTACCGTCTCTAACCGATCAAGAACTTCCCACAGTACCCGCACAGGATGTTCACTTCCAAACGCCACTGACTCATATGTGTACTCCTCAGCAGGTGTCTCTCGCTCTTGATAGTGTTCCCAGCCATTCACATGCGGATTTGGCTCGCAATGCCACCCGCAATCAAATCTCGACGGGTCACTATAGTGAAATGAAAACTCGGCTCGTTCGGTTGGAGCCTCTCCGGCAAACCATCGGATCGTGAGCGACCCTGACCGAGCCGATCCACTAAATACAGTGGGATCAAGCGTCGCTTGGATACGAGTGAACTGTCCATCTGGAACACCGCGTGCCTCGGTCACGCCTGGGTGTCTCCCAACGTTTCTTCGCAGTTCGAGCAGTATGTCGTGTGACGCCTCTCCAGCATCATACCCACCGTCAGCAGCAAACATGGGTAATCACGTTAGGCAGGTGCAGGCGCTGTGCCCGAGTAATCCGAGTAGTGTTCGATCGCATCCTCGATAAGGCGCAGTCGATACCGGACGATATCCCAGTCACTCGCGACCTGCCACACTTCTCGTGTTTCCGCAGCTGTCTCTACCTGCGCAGCCAGTTCACGTAGGCCATCTGGGGAGCGGACATCGTACTCATGTTGCCAGGATTCGATTTGCTCTTGGAGGTCAGCACGCAACTGGATGAGATCATCGCGATCGCGGTCATCCAGCAAGTCACGGAGTGCTCGCATCCGTGTGTAGAGCGGGTCAGGCTGATAGAGCGTTGCCTGTTCACCCGAAACAGTCTGGAGGACGTTCATATCGACGAGTCGCTGAAGATGGTCACGGGCAGTATTCCCAGCGACCAGGGCTTCTTCGGCGATCCAGTCGGCGGTGCGTGGTTGCGAGAGTGTCACGGCGATCGAGCGAACGCGGTCGAACGCACTCGTGTTTTCTCTCCACACGTCGGTTCCCGGTGCGTCAGTCATACTCGGTAATTGGTTGCGAAGTGCAATAATTCTATCGAGAGTGCAACTATATGCACTCTCTATTAGTCCATTAGGTATGTTCGTTAAGCATGCTGATGTTACAGAATCGACGTGATTGACGGCACCAAATTGGATTTTCCATTGTATGAGAACGAACGAAGCTGACAAGATATTATTGACGTTGCGGCGTACTTCGACCTATGACGATCTCTCGCAATCAACGGGACTCGCATCGGCGTTCGTCACATCGCAGCGAGAGTGATTGACAAGAGTCAGTCTCCTGTATATATCGCTGATCATCTTGATATCGCGCTCACGGAGATGTCTGAAGCTCTTTCATACTACTACTCACACGTGGATGAGATACATGTTCAGAGATACGAGAACGATGCTATGTTTGAGCCCATCGACGCCTATTCGCTCAAACCGAAAGAACTAGGTCAGTGACTGCCTCAGCGAAGAGCCTGCTGGATAAGCATGTGAGTCGCATCGTTGAGCGGGTACTCAAAGAACTTGAACAGACACAAAGTGGGTCTCTTTGTGCTCATTGGAATCTTTCGACTCTGTCAGTACCCCCTATATAAGTACATAGTGTTAACCGCAGTTTCACCCGAATGACCGTCGAACAGATTGGATTTTAACAGAACCAGTATTCTCCGATTACGTCCCCTGATTGTGAGTGAGCAGATTGCCATGGAGTGGTCAATCGGTTATTCGCAGGTTAGTATTCTATACTACTCGACGCTGCCCATCGATTTATACGGCATCAGTGGTTACTCGACCGTATGAGTAACTCTGACATGACACGGTTGTCAGTCGGGGATCGGGTGATCGACACCGAAGACGACGATCCAGACGTGGGGATTGTCATTGCGAGACCACCTGAGCAAACAATTGAGGATTGGGAATTTTCGACCAGCGACGGACCGATGACGACTGCCGACACGAATCCGGAGTATCCAGCCGACACGCAATTAGTCATCATTTCGTTCCGCTCCGAGCTGAACGGCTATTGGGAAGGATGGCAAAATGTCGAGCCAGACGAGTTATTCAACGGTGTAGAAGACAATGGCGTCCATCGGTATGGGTTTCCCGAACCGCGATTAGCACCCGCCGACGAGAATGAAAGTGAAACGAATACGGCTGCAGAGCTGACTGAGCAAAAAGCGAAACCACCGGACAAGTTCACGCCAGTTATCGAGCGCCTTGAGCAGAATGACTTCTCTGTTGCGTACAATGCAGACGCCCAGGAGCTGCTGGTTGAGAAGTACGGGGTTGAGCATACCATCGACCATGATGGAACAGTCCAGGGCGAGAGCGGAATCAAAGGGCGGATAGAGACGATTGTCAATCGCTTTCTCTAAGTTCAACAGGATCGTCCCTTCTACGGACTCTCTTCCTCCCGTAGTCGAGCTTCGAGAGCGTCCAACACTTCCCAGAGCACTCCAACAACCGAGGTCGCGGTAAGCGTGAACTCGTCATAGACGTAGTTTTCGTCCGGTGACTCCCGTTCTTGAGAGTGGAGATGACCGCTCACATGCGGATTTGGTTCGAGATGCCATCCGCAATCAAATCCCGAGGACTCGCTGTAATGAAAGGCAAAGTTAGCGGTCAGCGATGTGCGTTTGCGGTCTTCGAGGCTAGTTCTTGGTGGAAACGTCGGGTTTGGGTGCCATGTCACCCGGAACGTTGCAGTGTCCGCGTCGTGTCCGAAATACCGAGGATCGATGTCTGTCCGCACTTCGGCGTAGTACCCATCTGGAATGCCATGTGCGTTCGCGATTGCTGGATGATGATCCAGTTGTTCTCGCAGTGCTCGAAGGATACGGTGACGTTTCTCGGCTGACTCATCCGGGTTGTGTGATCCACCATCTGACCGAAGCGGTAAGCGTGATTTCCTCACTTCTGTGTCTCGTTCTGATTGACGGTGCGCCGCTAGAATCGGCCCTTTAGATGAATCAGTCATGCCGAGGCAGAGGGGCGAGCAGTGTAGGTGTCATAGTGATCAATGGCATCTCGGAGCAAGGAAAGATGATACTTCGCGGATCCCCAATCGTCTGCTTGCTGGAGACGAGTACGGGCCTCTTCGGCAGCAAGCTCTTCACCAGCGACGGTCGCTCGGAGGCCAGACGGATCATCGACCTCGTATTCGTGTTTCCACGCTTCGATGTCGCGCTGTATCGCAACGGCTTGTTCAGCGAGTTCGGCTGCTGAATTCTCGTTCACGAGCTCGCGGAGTGCGGTTAACCGCGAGTAAATCGGATCTGGATAGTAAGTTCGCCCGTTACTCGTATCGTCCGTGACGAGAATCCCAAGATCGACGAGTCGGCTCAGATGGTTTCGGGTCGTGGGTTCCGAAACGTATGCTTCGTCAGCAATCCAGCCTGCTGTCCGTGGCTCTTGGAGTGCGAACGCTACTGATCGCACTCGATCGAAGCCCGTCGTCTGTTCTTTCCACCGCTGGACATAGGACGGATCTGTCCCTTTTCCTGAATCCGACGATGAATCCGTCATCAGTACTTCTTCGACCCTACGTGTGATAATCTTTCCGTAGATAAAATAGTCTATCTCGATAACTACTGGCGTATCACATAGTCACCAAAGCAAACAATACGTTCAGGCCAAGACCACAGCAACCAGCAAGGCAGCCGCCAGTTTCTCGTTCACTATCCCGTAACGAGTTGGTGAGAGATGGGTTTACAAGCACCTAGCCCGATGAAAACGAAGCATGACAGCAACGACTCGCGATCGACCAGAATTTGACACCGTGCAACTCACAATCGAGCCAGCAGAAGCCCAAGAACTCGTTGACCAGTCATTGAAGGGGCTGCGGTCGTCAGTCACCGAGGACGGCATCTTCTTGCGATCGTCTGATGGAATGTTGGTCGCGATTCTTCGTGACGACTCACGAAACGATGAGCAGCATCGAACCGAACTCGCGTATCGCGTTGCCCCACCATCGGAACTTGCAACACGAAAGGGGAAGAAGATATTCGAGAGTCTCGAATCACACCGTACCTGATAAGGGAGTAGCGGTGGGACTGAGCGGCAGCGGATCGCAGCGCAGCGGATATCGTTGGAATGGTCGATGATGCGACGATGCGTGCGGCTGAGTGCGACGCTAAGGCGAACACGAAAGACGATCTCCTTGAGTTTCGGTGAAAAACAGCGGGCAACCCACTAGGCTCCGTCGAGTTCCTCGGCCAACCCGACGATGATGCCTTCGGGGCCGCGTACATAGCAGAGGCGGTACTCGTCTTCGTACTGGGCGACTTCGTCCACGAGTTCGGCGCCGTGGGGGCGGAGGCGGTCAAGGACTTCATCGATGTCGTCGACGGCGAACATGATACGGCGGATTCCCAGGGTGTTCACCGCCGGTTCCTCGGATCCGTCGTGGGTGGCCTCGGGCGTGATGAATTTCGCGAGCTCAACGCGGCCGTGGCCGTCGGGGGTCCGCATCATGGCGATGTCGTTCTGGACGTTCTTGAGGCCCACAACGCGGTCCACCCACTCTCCCTCGACGCGCGTCTCGCCCTCCAACTGCATGCCGAGCTCCGCGAAGAACGCCTTTGCAGCTTCGAGATCCTCAACCACGATGAGGACGTTGTCCATTTGCTTGATCGCCATGGCCGAATAAACTAGGTGAAGGGTGCGCAAATAGGCGTCGCTGGCGGGGGAAACGTGGCGGGAGGTTTCGTCGCGACCGTAAACCGGCCCCGACTGCTAAGGCAGGCAAGCCGGTTCCAGGCTCTCCTTACGTCCACTCGGGTCGGGGCATCGATGTTCCCTTGAACTGTATCTTGCACGCCGAATATGTCATCTACTGATGGTTTCAGCAGAGCCCGGAGCGGAGACTATCGTTTTTCGTCGACGATCAACGCTCGCGATCGTGACCGTCGTACACTGGACTAGCAGCGGCGGTTGAAAATGAGACGTTGTCGACCAACGCGTGATAAGGGGTTTTCAATGTATTCACAAACGTCGTAGAGGGCATCGGTTTCAGTCGTAAACAGTTACTTATCAGAGTGCTCGCTCGGGGAAACAGTCTGGACACAGTCGGAGATCCGTCTCGCTTGGGGCGACGTCTTTCTCTTCTGCGGCTCGAATGGTCCCCTCGCTCAGACCGCAGTCCGGGTCGGGTGCATGCGCTGTCTCTGCGAGTGCGAGAATCGTCATGAGAGAGAGATGGTACTGCGGTTGGAAAGGTGTTCGGGGTGTCAGCCGTTGCCACGACGAGAAGGCTTCAGAACCGGGTTTCGATTGCTCGAAGAGTAGAGTCACATGTGGGTGAGGTCATTCGTGGGTTAGTATGAAATACTAACTATTGGTTTGCCAATTTATACCCTTCCAACTGCAACTCGAAATTTCGAGTGAAGCTAACGCAGAACGCCTGTCGGTCGGGAACCACTTGATCGACACCGATGATGACAATCCATATACGAAGTTGTGGTGCCCCAATTTGGATCTTGCACGGTCTGCTGGCAGTTCCGACTGGCGGACTCGGTGGACTCGCCTATGGTGCGTTTGTTGCTGGTTCCTGTGCTGTTATCGGTATCTACAGGTGTGATTACACGGGAATCAGCATGAAGGCCTGCCAAAAAGTCTGCCAGTGTTAAATTTATATTTACTGTTTCTCTTAATCAATTATGGTATCTAAAACCCTCGTCACTGCCGTCGTCGCAGTCGTCGCAATTCCGGTTGGGTACCTACTCTACTCGACGCTTCTATCCGTGAATCTCGGTGATTCATTCGCCTTCACCATCGCTGTCGTCGTGATGATGGGGATGGCAGCGATTCTTCCGGGATTTCTCGCCGATTAGGCGGTATCTCATTCGGTCGGGAGGGGCGGTGGTTTCTTTTTCTAGAAGCCAACTACCGTCCCCTTCGACGTAACACCGCTCAGGTAGTCGCTGTCGTCGCAGGGAAGAACCGAATCGCCTGTACTACGTCGTCAAATTTCGCGGGCGACCACGTGGCAGGTCGTCGGGTAATACGTCCAAGTTTTCGACAACGTAGAGTGAAGCGGCGTTGGCGGTGACGCCGTTGTTCTAGGTATTGGCGGCGAGCAGCCAGGTGTACATCAACACGTCCGCTTTGTCGATCCTTGTTTAGCTACCAATGTTTTGCGTGTTCACTACTCATGAAATCCATAAGCGGAAGTGCACACACCCCGGGACCCTCGAACTAATCCATGTGTGATTTGTCCAGGAGGACGATCGCAGCGATTAAGCTTTGACGGGGGGCAACTGTAGTGCATGTGTCCAGAGCTGTCCTCGTATCACATCCAGCGTTTGCAGAGTGACGAGGTAGAGCAGGTCCAAAGTCGTCTTCAGGACGTGGGAATGATGTGGGAAGACATCGTCAACGCGGATATCTCCCCAGACAGAAGTGAACTCCTGACTATTCTGGATTGATTCGCGGATGGTGACTAATGCCATGTACGTTGTCATGAGTTAACATACAATGTCACCTTCCAAACAACTCTTAACAATATGAAGACATTAGTCTGTCTGGAACAGTACTCCGAGTTACGATAGAGAATGAATACACAGTGAGGTTTGCTCATTTGTTCCCATCCACTGTCGACAGTTCTTCCAGTATCACATCTTGCTCAGATTCGGTTTGAGTGCGTACGTAGCCGGGCTCCAATTTGGATCAGGTCTTGCCTGTTGTTCCTTCCGGATTCTACTGGTGGGGTCTACAATCTCGATAGTACCACACTATCACTCTAAGGCAATTGATTTCTGATTGAACAGTCACCTCGGTTTATTAGTTGTGTCGGTAGAGGAGTAGGAGCGGTCACGCCACTTCTCAGCGGAATCAGGTGGTGTTGCGAAACTAACCCAGTTATGACCTCAAACAACGATCCCCCAACAGACGAGCAGACCATTGATTCAATCACAGACCTGTGTACCGACGCAAAACAGCAACTCAACTCCCGACGCGACTTCCTCGGGAAAACCGCGGCCGGTGCGACAGCGCTCTCGCTTGCGGCAACCGGTGTCGGTAGTGCACACGGCGATGATTCGACGTGCAAGGACGATGATAAGATGACCGATATTGACGTGTTGAACTACGCGCTTACACTCGAACAACTAGAGGCCACGTTCTACACACGGGGGCAACAGATGTTCACTGAGAGCGAAATTGAGAGTTCGGACGCCGCCAAGCGCCTCGGCACATCGCTCCAATGTTCGACGTACGATTACTTCAACCTCATTCGAGATCATGAACAGACGCACGTCAAACGGCTCACCGAGGTTATCACCGATCTCGGTGGTACGCCCGTCTCTGGGCTGGAGTTCGAATTCCCGCTCGATAGTGTCCAACAATACTTCGTGCTTGCCCAGACGTTCGAAAACCTCGGTGTCTCGGCGTATGATGGTGCGATTGCACTCATCGAAAATCCGGACCTCCAAACGGCGGGCGCGACGATTGCGACGGTCGAAGCCCGTCACGCCTCGTATCTGAACATTCTCAACGCGGATGTGCCGTTTCCGACGGCGTTCGATGAACCGAAAACCATGGAAGAAGTCTTGGCTGCAGCCGGACAATTCATCGTCGACCAGTAAGTCGAAATCAGTCGCGCTCAATCTTTCTTTTAGACTTACTCTGGCTAGTAGTAACATCGATTGTCGAATTCTATGCCATTGTATTGCTACAAGGCAGCCCACAGATCAGTCGTTTCTCTTGAAGCGTTTGTTCAATCCACCCTGGTTAGTTTTGCATCGTGACTGAATCTGATCGCTGTTGACTCACGTGGTATCCTCCTGTAACTAGCCCAAAGAGGAGAACAGTAATGGTCAACACCAGTTGCTCAGATAACTGTGTACCAACGGAAACATCAACAGCAGTAATTATTAGAAGGCTACAACTGACTATCGCTACACTCCAGTACCATTGTATCCACCACCGACTTGGAGTTGTGCTCAACTCAGACTCGGTTGCTTCTGGGATAGTTTGCTGTGTTTGACATGCTATAAGATACGGATCACATTGAGTGGCGGTGTCCGTTCGGGTTACCAGACCATTGGTTTGATCGTACTCAATCACTCCCTCCTTGTCGAGCTTCGGGAGATGTGATTGATAGAGACTGATATAGGTTCGCTGACGCTCCTTTGATTGGAGATTCTCGACCACTGTTCCATGTTCCCGGGCAGCGACTTGCTCCGCGAGATCCCGCATTACGACTGGCTCTGTTGTCCCCTGAAGATACTGGAGTGCATATCGACGGCGTTGGACTTGTAGGAGATGATAAATCGTATCTTTCGAAAGCTGGTGGGTCGCACTCGCTTCGTCAGAAAATAGATCACCATCGTCTGTTTTGTTTGTCTCGGGGGTCGTGCTCATGTGCTAATCCTATCTTTAATCTTATTCGCTTTCGTGAAAAGGGGGTGTGCTCGTTTTATCGCACCAACAGGAATCCTGTAATCGGATCCTGTTAGGTGTCTTATTCCGAGACGATGAACTGACCAGCGATCTTCTTGACTTCCTCCATGGATTTGGCCTCGTCGAAGGCGTTCGGATACGGCGACTCCATATTCACGCCGTTGAACACAGCCGCGTGGCGAGCCTCGACACTGTGAATCGAGAGTGCCGCCGAGAGCAAGTCACTGTTCTGGATCGACGGCGCTGCACCTGCGTAGGCGGCCACACCCGTGTTCTCGAGGGCCATCGCCACGCCCAAGAATTCAGCGGGCGTCTCGTAGCCGAAGTCGTACTCAGCGGTTGCGACGGGCTCGCCACCGAGGTCGTTAATCACTGCAGTGAGCTGGTCAACGTGGGCTGCTTCGTGCTGCCCAACGACTTTGACCTGTTCTGGGATCTGTTCTTTTACTTCATCACAGACGCCACAGCCCAGATCGGCATTCATGAAGTCGTCAGCGGAGAATTTCTCGAGGCCTTCCTGGTAGAAGGTTGCTTCGAGGTGTTCGAGGGTCAGTGCGTAATTCAGAATGTCGATGTCGTTCATGCTATTGTCTCCGGAGCTGCTGTCACTACCGCTATTGCTTTCATCACCGCTCGATTCGTGCTCATCCGCACCGGCCGTCCCCATGCCGAAGCCGGTTACACCTGCTGCCCCGACGGCTGCAGTGCCAGCGAGAAATGTACGGCGAGAACTGAGTTGTTCGCGCATGCTGGTATTGGCCTGTTCGATGCCTTTGGTGTCTGGCTTGTTCTGTGGATCCTGGGTCATGATCGATCACTGTACCCGTCTGGTACAGGCTTAGATACAGGCATGTCCTACAAGAACGATTTCCGGATTCTCACCCAAATTCAACCCAATATCACTTCCAGAAGCCAGATGGATTATAATTCGACACGCAACCCGAGCAGAAACAGCGATCTCAGTCCCAGGTGATCCAGATCAGAAAGACGAGTCCGATCGTCTCAAAGATCCGGATGAGCATAATCGCTCGCTGGGCAATCATCGGCATTTCCGCCGAAAACCACACGTGTAGAACGGGATCAAACTGGAAGAAATACAGTGCTAAGAGGTTCTCCGAGAGCAACATTAACCCAAACACAAAAAGCCCAAGCGTATGCTTTGAGCGAAATTGGAGGAAGTTCCGGCCCCAGATCGAGAGCAATCCCAGTATCAGCAGGAGATTGACACCGATGGTGAGCCGCAGTGAGTCGATCCAGATTGCCATCTATCTATTCCTCCCTCGGTTTCGGACACGGTTACATGCTTTCCCAATTTCAACCATAGTTTAACCCATCTGCTCACTAATTCGCTCAATAGTTTCCCAGTGTTGCGTTGCTTGATCACTAATCAGGTAGATCGCGCCATACCCATCCCCACCACGATCCAGGATATTGTTCTCCAAAAGGACATCTAGATGATGACGGACCGTCTTATAATCGAGATCTAACTCCTCAGCGAGTTGATTCGCGTTACGAGGTTGTTCTCGGAGGGCGCGGACAATACGAACGCGATTGGGCCCCCCGCGGGTTCCGGTAAACACGTACCATAAAACACCCTCCATTACTGGAGACAAACAAACAAGGGTGGTAAAACTATCGAACAAGTTACTGTATAACGATGACTGGCTGTCTGGAGGGTGTCAAAATCATAGAGATTTAAAAGCATAGTTCTATACAGATACTGCCGAAAGCCTCCTTTACACGGATACGATTGATTCAACTAACGATCCCGCAGGACAAGCAGGATATTGTCTGCCGGATTCTTGAACAGCGGGATCTTAATTTTACTCTCACCGCCGAGACGTCTGATCGAGACTATACTGCTGTTATCGCAACTCCCGTCGAAACGGACGAAGTAGAGGATCTGTTAGATGCCTTTCGTAGTGTCGGCATCGAGCGTGATGGCTACGCTATCGTTACTGATGTCAAAGCAATCCTGTTTCAGCAACCTGAAACAGAAGCCGATGACAATGGACTAATCGATGTTACTCTAATCTCACGCGACGAACTCCGAGCACAGGCAGCAGAGATGTCTGCGTTCACCCCAAATTTCATGCTGTTCACGATCATCAGCACTGTCGTCGCCGCTGCTGGTCTACTGACTGACAGTGCTGCTGTTGTCGTCGACAGTATGGTGATCGCTCCCCTACTTGGACCAACTGTCGGGGCAAGTGTTGGGAGTATTCGTCAACGATAACGAGTTGTTTCGCGAAGGAGTGAAAGCCCAGTTTCTCGGCCTAGTCATTGCGATAACCAGTGCGACAGTGTTTGCAGTGGTTGCAAAACTTACTCTGTTCCCAAATATCGACATTCGAGCGCTCGGTGAAGTTGCGGCACGCGTCAATCCAGGTGCGCTTTCACTCGTTGTTGCGCTCGGCTCAGGAGCAGCTGGTGCGATTTCACTCACTGCAGGCGCAAGTGCACCGTTGGTTGGAGTGATGATTGCGGCCGCTCTCATTCCACTGACTGCTGCGGTCGGCCTCGGAATCTCCTATGGTGATTCCGTGCTTGCCGTCAGTGCTGGAATTCTCGTGTTGGTCAACATTCTCTCGATCAACTTCGCCAGCTTAGCCGTGCTTTGGATACGTGGCTATCGGCCTGATCACTGGTTCGAAGAAGATCTCGTCCGGCGTACACACTCAAACGAGTTGCGGTACTCACCATGGGATTCTTGTACTCTCGTACGTGCGACGGTAGCGAGGTCGGTTTCTTGAATTTGGCCGATTTAGCGGATTTACTTCCTGTGGGCAGTATAAGCAGAAGTAGGTTACCCCCCGGGATCCCCGAATCGATCTGTGCTTAGTTCGTGGAGCTCATGCATCAATTTGGGACTCTCAACACTACAAGAGGAATTTCAGTCTGTAGAAGATATTTACCGGAGAAGAAACTGCTTATCGCTATGAACCGTCGATGGTCGCGTCGGAAACTCCTCCACCTTACCGGGATTACCGCTATCCCACTCGCTGGCTGTTCGGCATTAGGGCGCAAGAAGAATGGCCAACCACTCACCGAGCTGTACGATAATGATCTAGATGTTCTGGGTGACTCGATCACGTACGAACACGATCAAATACGGCTTTCAGGCCCAGATCAGCCAGTAGCGCTCGGTGATACTGTCGAATTTACCATCACAAACACGAGTGCGACCGAAATCACGCTCGGATGTCATAATCCATGGACGCTTCAACAGCAGATAAACGGTCGCTGGCGTGAACTGCTTTGGTCAACAAGTGACGGCGTCCTCCTCTGCGCATCCATCCTTCCCTCTGGCAAATCCTTCACTGAGAAGGTGACACTGACACGCTCTGCACTTGAAACGCTCAGTGAGACAAAAACGGTTCAATACGACTTGACCACTGGGCTCTATCGATTCGTAATCCTCGGAACAAACCCCTTCTTGGCAACCGACTTTCGTGTGCGATCGAATGATTAACAGAGATATGCTCTGGAGTCAGTAGGTGTATTATCGAAGTTAGTATAGTATACTAACCCACTCGGCTGACCCTCCACAAAATCATGAATGAAATGGGCCTCTTCCGGTACCTCTCTCAATTTGTGTCTAAGTACTCCAGACGCAACTTCAGAGCTTGCTCCGAATCGTCGGACTACCGATCAAGAGTGATCCGCCAATAATCAAAAAGAGCGCAAAAAGAAGGGGCAGAAAGGGAGAACCATGCAAGTTACATCCATCGAACCATGACACCGTCATTGTTCGCACATCAACTCCTGAAAGTCGTGCACGACTGAGATCAATCTGTAGAAAATCAGGCTCATACGCTCGACAAAGCTGTAGTGTCCCGGTTTCTGCGCCCAACGTCATTGGAATCAGTCGCACTCCGATCAGCACCCAAAAGACACCGATTAGACGAGCACTGAGTCTCTGCATGCCTGCTTCTATTCTTGTTTGTATCAAAGGTCTGGCGTACACTCAAATCCCAATTTTACCGATTGCTATGATGGAGTGTTCGCCATAGCGCAACTCCGATTAAGACCGTAAGTCCGCCAGCAAAGAAAATCAATCCCGGTGGTACCCAGAGGGATGAATGAGGCTCTGAAGTATTGCTTGCGAGACTGAGGAGCCCAACCGTTGATGATTCTGTTGTTAGATACTCACGTTGGGCCAACCACTCAACCACAAGACTTCCCCCGAGCAAGAGGCCAATTCCGCCCAGAAGATCCGAGAGTCGTGAACGTACTTTTTCGAGTCGGCTCTCCGAGCCACTCACAATAATCAATGGATCGTCAGTCGCCGCATAAACATGCATTTCACTTCCTCGCGAAGAGTACTCCGTATCAACCATCTCGATTAACTCTGCCTCGATGAGGTTTTTGAGATGGTACTGCGCATTTTGGATTGAGGTATCGGCATGCTCGGCTATTTCCGTGGCCGTGGCGGGTTCGTCCTGCAAATAAAGATAGATTGCGCGTGCTGTTTCTGACGAGAGCACACTAAAGACCGCAGCACCAGAATCATCGGCAAGATCGCAGAGGAGACCGTCTTGGGTTGGTTGGGAGCGGGTTCCTGAGAGTTTGCGGAGGAGGTCGCTCATCGTACGTCTGTAACCAGTGAGTCATCTTAAATATCTGTATGTTTGTTTGATCGATGAATGGTCCAATTCTATTTCCGTTCTAATCGTCGCCTTTCGTGAGTTCGAGAGACGTGGTATGCTGTGGTGGTGAATGTATACAGTCCAAAGACAATGGCGCTCACCCCGATTAGTGCAAACACGCAGGGAATCAGCCACTCGGGGTGCGAACCTATCCGGGCAAGAGCTGTGAGTGGGGATGACAGAATATACTCGCCGAAAATCGCCAGATTTCTCCAATCGATATTCTGCGTGATAACAATCCCTAATAACCCGATGATGGCTGCGAAGTAGAGTGATTGGCGGTCTGCAGTCATGATTAAAATAAGTTCTAACACTATTAAAAGTGTGGCTTCGATTACCGTCTCATCTCCAGTATCTGTTCAAGCGCGTCGACATATTCTCGATGCTGAAATTTGTCCTGGTCAACCGACTCGATCGGCTCGTCAGAGAGAAAGACATCTCCTTCTTCATCGAACATGAGTACAAGTCTCTCATCTTCCAATTAAAAGATAACCCTATTCTGAAAAAGACTGCTAAGTGAATGTAATGCCAATCAGAAATTTAGCCTTTAGCCTGTGTCTACAGCTCTATCTATTGTATGACTCTACACGGTCGCCACAAGCGGACAGCGCTCGCGACGGGTGTACAAATCAGTAGATAATCGCTATTCTACGGACAAATAGTCCGAGTGAATCCAGTCCAACCCGTTGATTTGTGGCTTGAGCCATGTTTCAAACTCATCCGACTGATCTTCATCAGAAGATCGCTACACGATAACTGCATTCTTGCTGTCCACTTCGCGTTCGTTAAACGGTACTAACGACGCAAATGCGGGTGGATTCGACGTATCCCAATGGTAGAGTGCTCGCTTACCATCAATCTAGAGCCCGACTAACTTGATTTGGCTGTACGCACGACTCAACACTTTGCTTGCCATCAGCTCGGCATCTTTCTGTGATGTATCGCAGAGTTCGGCGATTTCCTCGGATACCTCTTTGAATAGTTCATTGCGCCCATACGAAACGAGGTCGTGATTCATAGAGAATAGACAGATCAGCACTATAATAGGGGTGAGCCCCCCTGGAGGGAAAATATTCTCGAATAATTTACTGTAATAACTGTATACCGGTGCGCGAAAATACCAGTGACCAAATGTTGGAAAATTCCGAATTCTGGATCTGAAATTCCGGCACCTTCCACTATCACAAAACTTATTACAGAAGGTTTTAGCTTCAAACTATGAGATCTCGCGATAACCAACATGAGACCGCACCGCTCACCAACGCAGACAAATCCGAATCCCGCATACCCGTTGACCGTCGATCATTCTTTGCTGGACTCTGCGGGGCTGTTTCTCTTGGACTCGGAGGTGTTGCCGGAGGAAAGAACTCGACTACACCTGCTGGCCAATTAAAAACCTCGAACACTCGTGATAGCTTGGAAACCGACGTCGAGGAGCAACTCGTCAAACTCGTCCCCACTGATAATGCTGAAGACGACAGATTTGGTTATTCCGTCTCCCTTGACAGCGATGGTGAAACTGCACTCATTGGAGCATTTAATAACGACGACAACGGGGAGGACTCGGGCGCAGCCTACATCTTCACGCAGATGAATTCGGAGTGGAGCCAAACAGCTAAACTCACCGCAGATGATGCGGATGAACGCGACATTTTCGGTTGGTCGGTGGCACTCGATGACGATGGTAAAACCGCCCTTGTTACAGCCAATGGCCGTAACACAGATTCAGCATATCTCTTTACGAAGGCTGATAATAGGTGGAACCAGACGGCCAAACTCACCGTAGATGAAGACAATCCGGTTTACGCCTTTGGTCTTTCAGTTGCCTTTGCGTGCAACGGCAAAACTGTACTCATTGGTGCTTCCATTGGCGACCCCGACGGGGGTTATTCGGGCGCAGCGTACATGTTTAAGAAGACTAATACAGGGTGGAGTCAGACGGCTAAGCTCACCGCAGATGATGAGACTAATCACGATTCATTCGGTGGGTCAGTCGCACTCGACAATGATGGCAGGACTGCACTCATTGGGGATTATCGTGACGATGAAAACAGGAGTAACTCGGGTGCGGCATACATCTTTGCCAAAGATTGTGATGAGTGGATTCAGACGGCTAAACTCACCGCAGGTGATTGTGATTATGTCGTCGCCTTCGGTCGTTCAGTTGCCCTTGATTGCGGTGGCAAAACTGCCATCATTGGGGCTTCCGTTGATGATAATCACGAGTCGTCGGAGAGGAGTCCGGCATATATCTTTACGCAGACTGATGAAGGGTGGCGCAAGATAACCACCCTCACCGCAGATGATGGCGACCCAGGCGACAGTTTTGGCAGTTCGGTTGCACTTGACGACCGTGGGGAGACCGCCCTCATTGGGGCTTCCGAAGACGATGACAACGGGGCTGTTTCTGGCTCGGCGTATATCTTTGCGAAGCGCAATGATGAGTGGAGCCAAATGACTAAGCTTATCGCAGATGATGGTGACGAAAATGATCGTTTCGGACTGTCAGTTGCTCTCGACTCTGGTGGCGAAACGGCCCTTATTGGAGCATCTTTTGATGAAAACGGGTTTGAATGGACTCATGCGGGATCAGCGTACATATACGAAGAATAGCCGGACTGACCAAGCTAGTCAAATCAACTACTGACGTGGGTTACTCCATTCATCTTGATAAAATAAACCCGTTCCAGAGAATGAGTGCCAGCGGGCACTTCCATCTAAAGTCATAAACGGCAGTGGTTGGGAGCACCACCATGTTCTCAGCGAATCACAAAATCTAGCGATGTTCCGATTTGAAATACTGGAAGTGCACAAGGGTGGGTGATACAGTTACTGATACACATCTAGAAAGGAGGGGCGCCAGAAGGGAAGGCAAGGGCCTGCAGGAGAAACGACACGAGAGACGTTTATAAATTAGGATTCAGTGTTACAGGCACAGAAACAGTGCACTGCTTTTTATACCCTGTTCAGTAGTTGTTTCAAGCGTGCCTGAGGATCATGCCCCCGCTGATATGTTCGCCATCCTTGATGATGAATACGCACGGGCCATCCTCAAGTTAACGAACACCCAACCCATGTCAGCACCACAACTCGCAGCTACACTCGACATTTCACGTCCAACAGTCTATCGGCGAATCGAGCAATTGCAATCACTCAACCTTCTCTCAGAAACAACTGATATCGATGCAGATGGACATCATCGAGGGATCTACCAAGCGCGACTCGATCGCGTTATAGTTGACCTAACAGATGACCAATTTTCTATTAGAATAAACCGGAGTGATCACCCCGCGGATCGATTTACCGATGTTTGGGAGGGGATTTAATGTCACAGATTGATGTTATCACAGTCGTCAACAATGGTCTTGCCTTACTCGTCATTGTCCTTGGTTTCAGCATCATTTGGCGAGCTTATCAAGGCGCCCGTCGCAATGACAGCCGGGCGATGCTGTTGCTCGCTATTGGGCTACTATTCATCACTGTTATACCAAGTATCATCGAGATGCTACTTCCTATTTTCGCACGATTTGTCACTCCTGCATCTCCAGCTATTGATTATACAACCATCGCCTCAAGAGCATCCGAAGCTACCGGAATCGGGATTCTTCTCTACTCACTCCATTCTAAATAATACTGTACTCAAACCAATTTAATCATAATATTGATATTGTATGTGGCGCTAGTTACGCTACGGATTGACAGCGTCGTGTCCAATTGCAGTGTCGTGAGGTTCGTCCGTTTCATATTCTGGATCAAGTTGGTGGCTAATCCGTCTCGACCTCAAGTTGGTCGACCATCCCGTCGCGGAACATTTGTCGCGTTTCATCGGGACCTGTTATGGTCAACACTGTCTCCTCGTACGGTGGCGAGACTGTGATTTCGTAGTCAGCAAAGGCACAACACTGCAATTCTGACGCCGTGAACTGCGCAACCGTGAGAAGCGACATTCCTAATTTCAAAAGCGGAAGTGGAGAACGGGCGAGTCGCTACTCTCGGAGAAATACTAATACCATTTACCCCAGCGAGAGGATTACAAAACATGGGCTCGCATTGAAGTTCGTCTATTGAATTAGTTCGATTTCACGAAATGTGGATTGGAAAGTATCCGTAAAATTAGAATATTCTCAGGTTTTGTTTCGCCGTATATCCCATAGATCTGAGAACGTAATAACTTCGATACCCGCTGTATGATCGATATACGCAAGGAGTTTTTTTATAATCATGTACTCCCATCGTATTGCTGGAATCAAAATGATGGAAATTGAGTATCGTACATTGGCGGTGCTCAGCCGCAAGAGAAACCGCACGCTTTGCAATATTGAGGTTCTCACCAATCGTTCGAGGAAGTACAAGCGGATCAAACCCATAATACGTCGGTGGTATTCCCACCTATAGACAGAGCGAGTAACAGCACTCAGTCCATCTCGAGGAGTGGATGTTCTTTGATATGGGCAAGCGTTTGCTCGTCGATGTACCGAAGCATCTCGTAGTAATTGTCCGGGAACTCGGCTGGTTCGGGTGGGTGACCGGCATCTGGTGGGCGATGGTAGTGGGTTCGCTTGCCATCCCGGGGATGCTTGTCCCACCGGCGTTTCCATCCTCGTTCGTCGCTCCAGTTCTCTTGATAATGCAGTTCGAAGTCGCCACTCGTGTACCAGCGAATATCGTAGTAGGCGTCCTCGACGTCCGGTGGAAAATAGTCTTGGATGAATGTCGCCGTGAGCGTCGGTTTCCCGTGTTTCAACGAGATGGTAGTGGTGCCGATGTAGGCCGCGGTATCCAAGCGCTGTTTGATACTCATAAGGATTGTGCGGTCAACACTCCCGACAGGAGTATGCGCGTCGTGAGAACCCATCGTTAGTCAGCGCTCGCTTCAGCGCGGTCACTGAGACGACGGCGAGCGCGGTCGTGGAGTCGCAGTTCTTCCTTGAGGCTCGCCCATGTCGAAAGATCGTCCCACGCTTCTTCGAGATCAATATCGAGGCGATCGGCCGCCTCGACGACGTCGATGCTGGCTGGTGTATCGGCGTCATAGCGATCACGGAACGTTGTGAGCTGATCCCGAATTTCGAGCACATTCCCTCTAAGGTCCTCCAGTGAATGGGTATTGGCGAGTTCACTCACATACCGCCATTCGAAATATTCTGTGTTACGTTCATACCGGACTGGTCGGCCGTCGCGTTTGGTCGCGACGCCGAGTTCAGTGAACCAGTTGAGATACTTGCGAGCGGTGTCTGTTGAACACGAGAGTTGCTCGGCGACGTCTGGCGCACTCACACCGCCCGTGTTCTGCACGAGGAGACTGTAGATGCGTTCTTCGGTCGAGGGAGTGTCAGTGAAGACCGATTCGAGGTCATCGATCGGTGGACGATCTGAGAACGGTGGGTCAGTCGACATACTAGCGTATAGATGCTTAAGCGAGATAATTCTTTCTCCGGCTAATTATCTCGTTTTGTTGCGTTACGGGGGAACTGGTGTACATCGGCTCTTGTGGGACGTATCGTGGTTAGAATAATACCTTAGTGTTGGTGAGAATCAAATCAAAAATCGACATTTAGAGTAATTATTAACTAGTCATAGCATAAGATAATATCAAATGGAAACGTTCCCAATCGCCGGCCAGATCATCAATACAAAGCTCATTTTTGGTCTGACTGCCCGTGATATTGGCGAAGCACTCGTCATTCCGTTTCTCGGTCTGGGCATTGCCCAGAGTCTCGGCGCCTCAGGCGATCTCTTTCTCATTGCCACCGGAATTGCGCTTGCTCTCGGTGTGGTGATTCTCCTCATCACGCCTGCTGCACAGCGGCCGCTGAGCTACGCGCGAGCCTGTGTACACTACTACCTCGGTACGACCACCTACCGCAATCGCCGGATACGACCCGACGCGGAAACGACGAAAACCCAAGATGTGGTTGGTGTCCGCCACGCTGGGCTCGACATCGAGACAATCGAAGCGGAAGACGACCACGACTCCCATCAGTAATTCACCATGGATTCACCACCGCCTGCCACCGACACCTCGACAGCCACTACTGGACAGGATGGCACGCAAGACGAAGCAGAGACCGAGACGACTGAATCTGATTCCACGTCAGCACCAGATGAGTCAACCACTCAGTCATCCGCTGATGGCCCTACGGTACGGACAGCGCTCGGGATAGCCGATCACGCATCCAAAACCGATGCGGAACGGCCTGAATCAGATTTGGACGTTCTCCGAGCGATGGATGCCGCCCTTGCAGACATCGACACGGACCTTCCAACGGCGCGTGACGAAGCACGGGCTCGAGACCAGTTCCACCTTGAGGACAAAATCAACAAGAAAACGACGACACAAGCGCAACTCGGCTTTGACTATGTTCGTGATGACGGTATCGCGGTCGATGGTGACGATTATATTGGACTCGTGAAAGTCAAGCCGCGAAACTGGCTGACGCTCAACTATGAGCAACGCCGGCAGGTGATGAGCGACTACATTTCGTTTCTGATGGCACTTGATTGGTCGATCGCCATTCCGTGCTATCCCCGGGAGTTCGACCTCGGTGAACACTACAACAAGTTCATTCGCGGTGGCACAAGCGTCGCTGCACGCGGCCAGTCTCCGATTTTGCAGTATGGACGCCGCTACTACATCCAATGGGCACAGGACAACATCGACGGCTCTGGAATCAAGACTCGAGACTACTACATTGTCATCCGCGTCAACGCCACACAGGTCACAACAAATCTGGATACCGGGAGCGTCCTCAACCAGCTGAGTACACTCCCACTTATCGGCTCTGCTGGCGCAAACATTCTCAAACACCTTCCATGGGTCAAGAACCACGAGAAGGCAGAAACCGAACTGTGCATCCGGGAAGTGCACAATCGCCAGCGGCGTGTGATCGACAAGCTTGGGCGAACGGACGTCGCGACTGAATTAGTCAGCACTCGCCAGGAGACGATGGAGATTCTGTACCACTACTACAATCACGTGAAACCCGAGTTTGACAAATTTGATCACGCGACATTCTCCGAGGGGGAGATCTAACGATGGGCTCTCGCCTCCGATCACTCATTCCTGGCTTCGAAAGTGAGCCGGGACTGGATGAGATCGATGACGAGACCTTCGACCGAGCGACCGCCATCCTCGAAGCGAATGGCGACGAGTTGTCCAAGGAAAATATCCAAGCCCAAGCGAGATATCTCCTTGAACTCGAAAATTCCGAGGACGGTGAGATTCGTCTCGGTGTACTTCAAGACGAGACAGAACGCTCGCTCGCCGACCGGGATATCATCGCCCCACACGAGATCTCCGAGGAATCAGGGCTCCTAGAGTCGGGATACATGGTTCGTGGTGGCCAGTACGTCCGCACGATGACGATCCATGGGTATCCCGAGCGTGTTCCGCTCGGGTGGCTTGACGACCTCTACACGACACACGACAATATTCGAGTCACACAGCACATCCGGCCGCGTGATTCACACGAGATTTTACGAAAACTCCGCAATCGACTCACACAGCTCCGTGCTCGGCTCTATCGAAAAGACGAGAAAAATCAGAGTGATACTCACGAACTCGAATCCGATCATGAGGCCGTCTCCGATCTCATTTGGGATATCATTCGCGGCGAGACGAAGCTGTTCACCTTCGCGATCTACTTCGAGATCATCGCCGATTCGAAGCAGGAATTGAACGAGGCGACTGAGCGTGCCTTGGAGATCATCGCCAAAGCGAATACCGAGGCAGTCCCCCTTGAGAAGCGGCAGGTCGAGTCACAAGATGCCCTCGCACCGCTCGGAAATGATCCGATCAAGGCGACCCAACTCATGCAGGAGACGGCTGTTGGGACGATGTTCCCATTCATTGAGCCTGCACTGGCCGATGACGAGGGTGTCTATTACGGGTTCGACGGGACGCATACCCCCGTTCTCCTCGATCGCTACCGATTCTCCTCGTATTCGAAGGTGATTGCTGGTGAGATGGGCTCAGGGAAGACGTTCGCCGAGAAGTACGAGATGTTCCATCGCATGATGATGGATCCCGAAATCGAACTTCTTGTCCTGGATCCACTCGCGGATTTCGTGGATTTCGCCGAAGATCTTGGTGGGCAAGTGATCCGCTTTGGTGGCCAGAACACGATCAACCCACTCGAAATTCGACGTGGGATCGACGACGTCGTCGAAGATCCCTTCCTCAAGAAGTACCGATCAGTGATGGAGTTATTCCGACTGCATTTTGCTTCGGGTGACGGCCAAGCCCTCTCAAATGAACAAGAGGGGATTCTTCGACGTGCCGTCTTGCTTTCCTATTACCAGTACGGCATTACCGAAGACCCAGCCACGCACGAAAACACGAGCCCGATTATCGGAGATATCATCGATATTCTCGAACACATCACCGATGGCGATGATCCCACTGAGTTCCTCGACTATCATCCTGATGCCGACAAACGGCGAGTTGCTCCGAAAGTACAGGACATCGCCGATCGGTTCCGAGAGACGGACGAGCGGCTCGCCTATCAGCTGTTGCTCGGATTGGAAGCCTTTCAGGAAGGCGGTGAGAACGCGAATCTGAACGGGCGGACGAACGTCGAACTCGATAATCGGCTTGTGACCATCGATATGTCGATGTTCTCCGATACGGGGCAAGCGCCGCTGTTCATGCACGTGATGTTCGACTGGATCTATCAGCGGGCTCAAAGCAGTAATCGCCGGACACAGGTGACGATCGATGAGGCCCATTATCTCTTACGTCGGGCCGCCACGACGGATTTGATCGACCTGTTCATCCGGCATAGTCGGCACTTCAACACCGGCCTGACGCTGATCTCGCAAACGGTGGATGAGTTCCTCGTTGAGTCCACCGAACAGTCTGCAGACGCACTCGAGAAAGCTCGCGAGATCTACAACCTTTGTAATATCAAGCAGATTTTCCGGCACGAATCGGTGAGCGAGGAGATGATCGCTGCCCACGACCTTACCCACAACGAACAGCGATTCATCGCTTCTGCACAGACTGGCGAAGACGGAACTCACTCCGAGAGCTTGCTGCTTGTCAACGACTGGAAGAAACGCATTCAGTTGCATGTCGATGAGTTTGCCGTCCATGTGCTCGATGAGGATCTCGATCCGTGGGAGTACTTGATTGAGCAGAATGCGCTCGACACGAGCGATGTTTCCTACTTGCTTGCGGACGGACGCGCCGCAGAGTACGACATTCCTCAGTCTCTGCTCGAGCAGGCTCGCGAATCCACACCACCCACCAGCTAACGCACGAAATTACAGGAATCAATTCACCACCCATGACTGCCACTCGTCGCTACATTCGAATCGAACCAGCCCACGAACGTGTCACACCCTCCGATATCATTTCTCGCCTCGCTGGCCTACGCAAACTAAAATCTGGCTGGAAGGTCAAATACCATCCTTTGAAAAATGCACCCACGTTCGAGTTTCTCGCGCTCACACAGGGGAATCAAACGCCGGTGCGCTTCTATCTCGGCGTTAATGATGAGACGCTTTTGTCGACTATCCGCTCGGAGTTGACTACTGCATATCCGGCGAGTTACCACCTGTCAGAGGAAGAACTCACGCTTCCCGACGAACTTCTCGGGCCGTCCACAGAGAACACCGATACGGACGAAGAAGACTCACCCGAGCCCCAATCCGTTGATGATGCACGTTCGGAACTGTTGAACCGAACACCAATCGCCGCCCGATGGCGGGGCATTGGAACGCGTTCGGACGATTGGATGACGCCACTTACACAGTATTCACAGCTCCACGCGACAGACCAACGTACCGACAGTGCATCGGCAAAGGCCCCGCTCGCAACGGCCGTCGAGCGGCTTTCGCAAGCGAGTGCTCCCACTGTGTTGCAAGTGCTCTTCACTCGGTATGCGGACTGGGAGAAAGCGGCCAATACACGCAAAGAGAATATTCAAACGAAACACGATGGGTTCGTCCAGTCTGCAAAAACTAGCTTCAATGATATGCTTCGTGGCTATGATGAAGAAGAAATTCGCGATCGACGGCGTGGACGAGACGCCCCCCAAATCGGGGAGAATATCCGACAGTCACCAAACGCCACAAGTGGAGGAGCTGCCTCCCGGCAAGCACTCATCGACCAGAAAAACCCGTCCCAAACGTATCTGGTAAACATGCGTGCAGCGGGGGTGCCACCCGCAGACGCTACCGAGACGACTATTGGAACGGTGCATAGTGAGGTCGACGCGCTTGCGAACGCGTTCAATCATCTCGGTGGGGCGTACTATGAACTCGACGGGAGCCGTCTCGCGAAGGGACTGACCAATATTCGCGATCCAGCAAAGAAAGAGCTCAAACGGCTGCTCGATCGGTCATTCAACATCTCTCGCCAAGGGCGCAAACGCTCGCAGCTCATTTTGAATGCGGACGAACTCGCTAATTTCGTTGCCGTCCCGAGTGCACATACACTGACCACTGAGGGTGCTCGTGGTACTCGTGGCAAAGAGCGGCTCCGCCAGCCGTTGTCACTCCCAGCACCGGAGATGTTGGACCGGTTGTCAGCACCCGGCATGGCGATTGGTCTGCCGCTCAAAGATCGAAACCAACCACTTGATGACGCGGTGTATGCCCACATATCGACACTCGTTACACACTACATTCGCGCTGCCTCGACTGGCTCGGGCAAGTCAAAAAGCGTCCAGAATGACATGCTGACACTGAGCGAGCACGTCGGCGGTCCAACAGTGTTGCTCGAGTCGAAAGGCGATGCAATGGTTGAAAACTACCTCAAAGCTCATTACGCGAAATTCGGCACGCTCGATAACGTCTATCACTTTGATGCGCCGGAGATGTTACCAGCCTTCTCGTTTTTCGATATTCGTCCCAAGCTTGCGATGGGCCGCCGCCGTGAAGATGCAATCCAGGATACCGTCGAGCATTTTCACGAGGTCATGCGGCTGATTCTCGGGAAAGAAACACACGATCGGGCATTTGTTGCGAACGAGATTTTGACGTTCTTGATCAAAGCACTGTTTGATAAGGAGTACGGGCAAGACGCGTTTAGTCTCGATACGCTTATTGAGGCCGTCTATCAGATGCGCCATGAGCGCATTATTCCGGAAATTTGTGCTGAGAATGCCCACATCGAGCGGGCGTTACTCCAGCAATGTGAGTTGGACGAGTCGCAATTCCAACAGTCAATGGGTGGGGCTGCGAATCGACTGAACAAGCTGGTCGAACTCGAACATCTCTATCAGATCTTCAATCACGTCCCTGAGTGGGATGATGAGGCTGGCGAATACACTGAGAACGTCTTCGACTTTCGACATTTTCTCGATGAAGACGTAGTGATTCTATTCGACATCGGTGAATTGCGTACCGACTCGCGCAACGCGCTGACGATGGTTCTGCTGAGCAATCTCTGGGATGCGGCGCAGGGATGGTCCGATGAGAACAGGACAGGAGAGGACAAACCAGTGACGAGTGATGAGAAGATTGCGAACGTTATTATTGAAGAGGCAGCAGCGGTTGCGACGTCTGAACTCGTCTATGAGGAATTCTTGCCCCAAGGACGGGGCTTTGGGGTGAGCCTTGGCCTGATCATGCAGTACCCCGACCAAGTGAACGATCACAGTCGGTCAAATCGACCGTATAAGGAGATTTTGAACAACGTGAAGACGAAAATCATCGGGAACATCGAGGTTGACGATGAGCTCGCGAAATCAATGGCCCATGAGAATTTGTCTACACAAGACCTTAGCAAGCGGATACAACGGTTGCCGTCTGGCGAGTGGATCGTGCAACTCCCGAGTCCCGGTTTTGGCAAAACCGATCCGACAACATTCTCGCTTGCTCCGTTGCCAATTCCCGAGGGACATCCGGAAAGTGATGAGCCACTCGCCGGTGACGCACACCACCTCTTTGAAGAGATGGCCCGCCCGCAGGTCAGACGCCGAACCCAGACCGAATGCAGTATCCACAATCGTCCGAGCACAATCGGGCATGGGGATGCACGGGATACGCTTGCAGAGATGGGTGGTGAAGGTGAAGACACTGCAGGCACAGACGGGTCTCAAGAGCACACACCCGACGCTGAAGCTGCCGACGGTGGCACTCCAGCCGAGACACCCTTCTTCGGTGGAAGCGATGTGAGTGACGCCACAGACACAGCTGCAGACGGCGAGGTCGAATCGGACACTGAAGACACACCAGCCAGCGACCGACCGAGTGACGACCCGGATTTCGGACGCGCTTCCATGTTCGGCGCTCCGTCGTCGGAGCAGTCACCAGCCGAAGACCCACCGAACTCCACATCGTCCGAGCAGACAGAAACAGGCAGTCGAGATGAACGTAGTAGCGAAGGAGAGGCGGGAACCACAGACGCAGGCCAAGAGCCGAGGGACACGGACGACGAGGCCGAACGATCGAGTGATGCTACACTCTCCGAGCACGTTCGCTACAATACGGAGACCGATTGCTACGTCTGTGATCTCTGTGGCACCGAATATGCCGATGCTGAGAAGCGACGAGCAAGCGCCTGCTGTCAGTTCGCATCCAAAGACGAGGTCTTCGTTGCCGCTCGTCGAGCGCACAAAACGACTGATTCTACCAGTGATCTTCTCGATCGACTCAAGAAAATCGCTGCTCATGCCGAAGACTACGGCATCGAAATCTCTATCCAGGAGTTTGTCTCGCTCGATGTATCTGCCGCTGCACCGCCCACAAATGGTAACGAGGACGAATCAGAAGACATCCTCGAAACGGAACACCCCCAGTCGTCCGATGACGGCACAGCGACGCGCTTCAGTGACGCAACGACACATGTTCCAGACGCAACGCTCCGGGCAGAAGGAGTAATGCGTGATGAGGCAGCGTTCCTCGAGCTCGTACTGGATGCAATGAACCACCAACTCGACGAGTATTCGCTCCAAGAGAGCATGACTGTGCTCGAAGAACCATTTGCTGATCTCGATGTCGAGGCACTCATAGAGAAAGGATTTCTCGAGGAACACCGCTCCTTCCGCCAGAAGTACTACACCGTATTGCCAGCTGGACGGCGGTTTCTGGATCGCTCGCTAGAGGCCGGTCCAGGTGTCGGCGATCTCGGTGAGAAAACGCCGCACAAGGCTGGAGTTGTCTTTCTCGACGCCTGGCTCACCCAACAAGAAGACGTCGCCCGCACGGAAGTCTACTATCAACACTGGGAGGACACAGTCTTCGACGTCGCTGGCTTCGACACTGCAGACGACCTCATCTGGGTCGGTGAAGTGGAAACTCCGAGCAATAATCCAGAGGCGTTGATTGCGGACTATGAGAAGCTGGCGAGCGTCGACGCCGCTGCCGTGTGGGCCGGTGAAGATAAAGCATTCATCCTAGATGCAATCGAGACACTCACCGATGCCGGGAGAGTCGAGTTCTCGCTGAGTTCGACCCAACGACGGACGATTAGCTCGCTTCGTGCAGCGATCGGCGGATACGACGATCCGGGGATGACGGCACTCCACACGTTTCGAAGTCTCGAAGCGGAGGTCTTCGACTAACAATGCCCCCACCATGGCGACCCGCGACACGTGAGGACCTCCACACCTACTACACAGAGACGTTTCCCGAGTACGTCGACGCGCTACCGTCATTCGTTACCCTCGATGGACCGAAGCAGTACGCCATCGCGTTCCGCGAGCCATACCCGATCCGGAAGCAGCACGCCCCCGAGCGGACGTTCATCCGCCGTGATACATGGCAGACCAATGGATCCAGCGACCGCACGAACCAGCAGTTCAATTCACAGGATCATCTCGTCGAGTTCATCCAGTATCCCGCACGATACGACCCCGCTCAAGGGAGTGGCTATGCACTCGCCGATCCGGATCTCCTCGAACGCCCAGAGCCACGTCCCGAGGCCGTCTACTATGCACTCGATCACTGGGAGCGGCCGTGGGTGCTCGCGGTTGATATCGACGCGAAAGATATCGCAGCACAGCGCGCTTCCTGTGAAACCACCGCTAATGAGACCAACGACGATGCTGAAACCGAGCAGCTTCGAGCAGCGGGTATCCTGGATAATGCGCCCGAAGGCTACCCGTACGCGTTCACGGATATCGAGGACGCCCTGGAATACGGATTCATCGTTCAGGAAATTTTCGAGGACGACTTCGCGGCCACGGAGACATTGGTGGTCTACTCGGGGCAAGGCTGTCATATCTACCTGCTCAATACCGACCACAAGCACCGCTATGACGAGCAAAGCCGCGAGGTGATCAACGACTTGTTGCTTGAGGAGTATGAGATCCCCATCGACCCGGTCGTCACGGCTGATCGCCGTCGCGTGATGCGCCTGCCGTATTCGCTCCACGCCGACGTCTCCCGTATCGTCCAACCGATCGAGAGCCCTGATTTCGACTTTCGAACCGAGGCCGTTCCCAGTTTTTTCGAACCATGACCCGGAAGACTCCACTGAACGACGAGCATATGGCGTATCGCGTAGCAGTACTGCCTCGCGATGAAGGCCAGGTCCAACTCACACAACTGTTCGAACGTGGGTATCAGCGGTGGACGGTCGATGATACGCAAGAAACTGAAAAACTGCTCGCGGATATCGAGCGGTTCACGTGTGATGCATTCACGCCAAGCACACGCCGGAAGGCTGCAGAGCGACCGTATGTTGACGATCCAGGAATGGTTGCCATCCTTGCAACCCTCGGTGCGATCTGTATCATGGATCACCCGAAACTCGAAGATACACCCCCGCGTCATCTCGCACTTCTTGAGGATTTGCGGGAACTCTATGTGAACAATATCGCCTCGCTCATTCGTGAGTATGATGATTTTACCCTGCACCAGGAAATCGGCGAAATTCTATATGCGAAAGAGCCGGGTGAAGACGGCCCGCATTCTGGGCGTGTCTGTACAGACATCACGACACGTCCGGAGTTCAGCGGAGGCTACTATCTTGAAATCCCACTTGTTGCTGCCTCGCGGAAATGCTTGGCACGGACGGATCGTGATGGCGATCAACAAGGCGAGATCCAAGCACACGTCGCCGATAACCATCTGTACGTCCCTGTCTCGGATTTCATGCAGAAGTATCGGTCGTATGCCGAGGACGCATTCTCACGGTTGCTTGCGGCACAAGAAGAAGCACTCACGCCTGAGCAGCGCAGTTGGTTGACTGCGAACGAGTCGGCGATTACCGAACGGATCGACCGGTTTTTCGCCGCTGGACAAACGCACCGAATCTGGCGGAACTGGAGCCGCCAGAAACAGCGACTCCGGACGATCATTAACGCTGTCCACGCGGTGGACGACGATGTCGCCCAACTTGGCCAGACACATACCGCACGCGAACTCTATGCCGCCCTCGAGGCGTACAAGCCTGAGCGTCAATGGGAGCAACATGTGTGTGAGTCTATCTCGACGCCACGCAGTCTCGGGACGATTCTCTCTACGAACCGAGATCATCCAAGCGTCACTGTCGAAAACGATCGCTTAAACCGGTATACGCTTACTCAGTACAGCGATGGCGCACAACCGATCCATGTCGACGATCTCGAGGATCTCTTCGAGCTCCCCTGTCTGGCGGCCATGGATGAGCGGCTGCAGGAGAAAAAACCCGTCCGCAAAGACCTCTACAATCTCGTGCGAATGGCGTGGTGGCTGCCCCAGTACCGAGACGCGAGTGCGGGCGAATTCATCAATGATATGAAAGAGTTGTTCGCCCAGTGGCCGTGGTACGATGACGACGTGACCGAGTACCAGATTCGGTACGAGCTTGAGAACGATATTGGTGGTGAGATCCCCCTCCCAATGAATTGTTCGAATGATGATATGCAGCGCTATTGCATCGGGTGTGATCAATGTCCATACTCGATCTATGGCAGTCTTCCATTTCCTGATGAGATGTATGATCTGCTTGAGGAGCGGTCTGAAACTTCACTCATCTAGGTCCCTGCCATCCGATTCAATCTCTTACTCTATCAGATCACAGTACATTGATTGTTCTCGCTTTTCACTCCATCGAGACCTCGTTTTTGCAAACACGATTTAGCGGCTCTACCTCGATATGATAACGGTTTCAGCGGTTTTGACCCTGTATTTTTCACATAGCATCGGTGATAAGTTTCATATAGCATGTTGAACATGAATGGCCTTCAGACCAAAGGTGCTGATTTTGGCACGTAGAGTCTCTCAAACGCCACATTTATCATTTTGCGGTTCGGTTTCGATTTGCAAACGCGATTTTACGCCCTTAGAACAGCTTAATCCAGTTTGTATGAATTCTCCGCTAGTATCAAGGCTTTGCGTACCTCCAAAATCGTCCAAAGTAATAGGGGGGTACGAAGAACAAACGGGACTAGCGCGACTAGGGGAAAGCAAGCGGAACAAGAAATCAGAGTAAATTGCGAAATTATCAGCAACCTAGAAGAAATGAGCCGAGCAACCTGGACGCTGAAAACAAAGTGGCGTGCGATAGTGCAGAAGAACAATGAGCAGTCAAACGGCGGATAGAACTGATGTGATAATGACCGCTGTTTTCTCTGAGACGTATTCTCAGAATCCAGATAATTGAAGAAGAGAACGCGTATCGGCTGTTAGTCGATCAACGGATGCTACGATGGAGTGAATCGAGTGGAACCTCGTCTCGTGAGCAGCATGAAATTGCGACCTCTTATCGTCATCTATCAAAATAAGTATCATAATGAGAATGCAAACTGGCCATCCCGAGAGAGAACAGACCAAGTCGCTATTTGGTTTTCGTAGTGTAGCAGCAACCAAACATTCTTGGACACTTGTATCTAATACTCAAAATATTAAAATTATAAATATACAAAGATAAATTCAAATAAGGAAATGAGTATGAATATGATTGTAAATAGAGAGAAATTATATAACTTTATTTAATTAGGGTCTAAAAATTGTAGCGCCGATATGTCAAATGAGAGCACGCATACACGTCGAACGATGTTACAAACAGTGGGCGGTCTCGGAGCGCTAAGCCTGGCAACAGTAACGACCGAAGAGGTCACTGCATCAAAACCAAATGAGCGTAAGAAACGGATTAAAGGACACATCGAACCAGATACTCCAAACTGGGTGTACGTTCCATTCGACGTGTCCGACAACGTAACTGAACTTCACGTCAGCTACGACTATAATAAATCACAAAAGAACCTACTTGACATCGGTATCTTCGATCCAAGTGGATATGACCGTGACAATGCAGACGGATTCCGAGGATGGTCAGGCGGCGAGCGCACTGAATTCATGCTTTCACGCTCGGAGGCAACACCTGGCTACTATCCCGGTGAGATTGAAGCCGGCACCTGGAACGTAATTCTTGGCCCGTATCGCGTCGGCGCGAAGGGAATTGACTATACGATTGACGTTACGTTTCGTGAAGGCGAGTCAGACCCAGCGTTTGAGCCGACTCCCGCGTCGAACGATCCACTCACCGACACCGCCGGATGGTACCGCGGCGATCTACACCTTCACACCGTCCATTCTGACGGCGATTATACCCCCAAAGATATTCTCGACGGTGCGAGAGACAACGGCCTCGATTTCATCGTTTCCACCGAGCATAGTACGACGACGACAAGTCTGGTGTGGGGGAACTATACCCGTCCAGATCAGCGACCACTCATCATCGACGGCGAGGAAATCACAACACGAGCAGGCCATTACAACGCTATTGGCTTAGAGCCTGGCCAATGGATCGACTGGCGCTATCAGCCGGAAAATGACGTCCTTGATCGATTCGTTGAGGAGGTTCATGATGTCGGCGGCATCACGGTCGCTAATCATCCGTTCTGTCCATACAAAGGCTGTGACTGGCGGTTCACCTATGAACACATGGATGCGATCGAGGTGTGGAACGGGCCGTGGTCCTGGGAGGACGAAGCTGCGCTCCAAACCTGGGATCGAATGCTTCGTGACGGTCACGTGCTCCCTGCTGTTGGTGGGAGCGATGCACACGACCCAGGCGACGTGATCGGTCTTCCACAGACGGTCGTACGGGCAGATCGACTGGGGCCTGACGGACTCATCGCTGGCCTTGCCAATGGTCACGCCTATATCGCTGAATCAGCCGATGTGACGGTGACACTGACAGCAACGTCTACATCCCAGAACGCTTCACTTGGCGAGACCCTCGAAGTTCATCCGGAAACACCGGTCAATGTAACGCTTGAAGTGACCGGAGCGTCCAGCGCCGAAGCGACGTTCCACACACAAGAAAGCATTATGAAGATAGTGCCGATAGAGAGCAAACAGCAGAAAACAACGTACAACACGAACGCGAAAGCCACCGATTTCGTACGAGTTGAGGTTCGGAAACAGAACGGAGATATGGTCGCACTCACGAATCCGATCTTCCTCAAATCGTTCTGTTGAACTCGGGCAATGCCCTTTGGATGGAGACAGCTCCGAGACCATATAATAAGATGAACAATGAGTATGATTTGTCTTGGGAGTAAGATCGGATATCTGTTTCCGGATGTTTAAGACGGAATATCCCCCCTGATCTCAAGGAGTTGGAGACAACGTCGGCCGAACCGCCGGTGAGCAATAAGTGAGGACAGCAAATAAATCGAGGCATGCCGCTATCCACAGAGATAGATGTTCTCGTCGATGCGAACATCTTTATCGCGATTGGGCATCCGACGAACCCGCGGTACAAACGATTCCAACAAGTAGCGCAAACTGCGGGTGTCGTGCTCAAACTACCCCACCGTGCTATCGGTGAGATCGGTGGCCCAGACAGAAACTGGATTCGAATCGCTCTCGAACAAGGATGGGCCGAGATCATCAACACACCAGCACCAACGGTCGGGAATGTCAGTGTAGAGAGCGAGTATTCAAGACCAGATATGTGAATACAGAGGATATGGCCGCGTTTCGTCGAGCAGGTAACGAACAGGTCAACGTCTTCGAGGTCAGCAATGTCTACCTGTTCAACACTACTTGAAGGGTCAGGAGGTGTTTGCTCGGCTCAAACCGTACTACAACAACCAGCAGTACCGCTTTGAAGTCCCGTTCGAGGATTACGACGGGATCCGTGCATTTCTCGATGGCCGTGGGTACGGGCTGGTCGTGGTCGACGCACTTGACGCATTTGTCGTAGTGGTCACGAAGTACACAGCCCATCCGGAGAATATGTTTAAAGCGTCAGTCATCCAGCGCAGCGTCGACGACTACAGCTGCTTTCTGCTGACTGATCAGGTCGCCGTCGAGCAGGCTGTCCATGAGGGCGCAACGCGACTCACAGATACTGATCTCGAGAATCCATTTTGAACACAGTGCGTACGGAGGACAGTGGCGTCAGGATGGGATAGTA
The DNA here is from genome assembly GCF_026248685.1 of Haladaptatus caseinilyticus. Lineage (NCBI taxonomy): Archaea > Methanobacteriati > Methanobacteriota > Halobacteria > Halobacteriales > Haladaptataceae > Haladaptatus > Haladaptatus caseinilyticus. The sequence goes on from NZ_CP111038.1 coordinate 70,805, forward strand.
TGATCGAGGGGTATTCTCGACCGTCGGATAGACACAGCTTATAGTGTGTGCCAAATAGTTCGTTTGAGTGCCAAACTTTTAGTATCCATGCACCGAAGAAGACGGTAATGAGTAACAAGAACCCACGGTGGCCAGACGGTATGGATGGCGCAGAGCGCGTCCAGCACGTCGCAGCCACACGGACGGCCCCACGAAACGCAAGTTGGATCGCCGAGGAGGCAGACGTCTCACGGGATACAGCCGTGAAATACCTCACTCGGCTGGTCGAGCAAGGGGAACTCACTGCGGTTGAAACGGATGCGGGCACCTGCTACAAACCAGATGGCGTTACACAGTTCCTTCGCGAGGTTCGCCAGCTCGCGGAGAACAACTCGATGGACGACCTGACCGCAGAACTCCACGCAATCGGCGATGAAATCGATTCATGGCAAGCGACATACGACGTCGACTCGCTTGATGACTTGCGCCGCAGTCTCGGGAATGACGAACTGGGAGGCGAGGAGCGGCGTGAGCGACAGGAGATCGTCGAGGAATGGGAATACAACATCGAGATACGGGAAGCACTCCAACTGGCGATCAGCTTGAAAAGTTCGCTCACGACGCTTGGAGCGGACCCATCCGTCCACGGAAGTTCCTTTGAAGGACTGTCACAAGAAGGGTAGTCTAGATGGTGATCTTTCTTGCTGGAGGTCGAGGCTATACTCGACGTGAAGGCCTTCGTCGTCTCAACGAACGCATAGCGAATACGCCCGGTGTCTCGAACGTTCGGTATGAACCATCCTGATTGCGGCCTCGAACCGTGATTGGTGACGTGGATGTTGAGATGTTTCTTTGCGAGGAATTCCCACGGAAGGAAGCATAACTCGAAGTGACGTGGCGACCACGCGAGGACGTTGCTGTCCAGCGAGTTCACTGGATTGATGATGCGGTGAGTCTCGGCTGGCACAAAGACGATGACCATGACGATTTGGGAACGACACACTTTCAGTGTGAGTCTGCCGACGATCGAGTGCACGAACCGGGGCACATCGAAGTGGAAGCCCCGTTGAGCTTTCTCGAAATCTGTCTGAATCGGCTTCCGGACCGGCTCGATGAAACGAGATAACCTGCCATGAAACACCTAGTGCAGGAGTATCGAAACGGGCGGCTTGTGGTGTGGATAGCCTCGAAAGCCCCCGCACGCTCGACGGCTGCGTCTCGCTGCGCTCCTCTCTGTGTTACGGTGCTTACGTCGCCTCGCTCATCGAGCGCACGGCCCCTTTCAATCCCACCCAGTTCGGACGACCAGGTTAGCTCTCCCACTGTTTTGACTGGTGATTCTCTCCGGCACGCCCCGCTCGCCGCGTGCCGCCTTCCGGTGAGCACAGCTCACCGACGTCCCACTCACTGTGTTCGCGGGACCTCCGCATCGCTCGCGACCGACCAGTCCGGGCATGCGGCCTCCGGCCGTTCCGGGCATCTGGTTTCGACGCCAGCACCAAGCGCGCTATCGGTTGCGTCTCCCGCTGGTCGACGGACACGAAACCGGCTTGTGTGCTGGGCGCTCGCTTCGGGCGGGTCGCCGCGCGGTGCTGGTACTATTCTCTTCGAAAACGCGCGCTCGCTTCGCGCCCAGGGGGACGCTCGCGAAGGCGCAAGCGAGCGCGCGCAGGAGAATGGATGCGTTGTGCAGTGTAGAGTTGTGACTCGTATAGGAGCGAGTGTCGGAAAAGACGCGATAGGAGGCGCGCCTTCGGTCGAAATCACATTGTGAGTGATTCCAATGAGTAGTAAACAGACGATCGGTCAAATAGTTTCGGTTGACGAACAGGCGATTGAATGTAGTGAAGAGCAATTCGAGAGTGTTGAGAAGACACCTGAGCTGCGGCCGTCGGTTGAGCAGACGATCCAAGGGAAGGTGGATACGAATCATCCGGATGGGGTCGGCCGTGGACTGACGTTAGCAGCAGAAGAGCGATTGGTGGCACGAGAAACAGAAATCACACGAACGCGTGAGCGGTGGGATCGGGCACAGGATTCGGAGCGGGAAGTGCAGTGTCGGCGAGCATCGAAAGCAGTGAGTCGAGAACGGCGCTGTGCGTTCCAGGAGCGAGCGGCAAGTGTAGATCCGTGGTGTGACCCAGAACGAGGAGATCCTCGTGAGGAGTTGGCTCAAGAGCAGTTGGCGGCAGTGAACAAGCAGGCGATGCGATTAGCAGAGAAGCTCGATGGGTGGTCGCGAGCAGCGATCAGTCGGCGGTTAGCTGAACGGGTTGTAGATGGGACAAGTGTGATGGGTGCAGTCGTGAGTGTGTTCGAGGAATTGCGGACGGCCCCCGGGCAAGTCATTCCGATCGCGGATGTGCGAGATGTGAATCGCAAAGAGGTGAGCATCGAGGGGCAAGTTACCCAGCTGTGGACTCCTGGCAGTCCAAAGATCCAGCAAGTTGGACTGATCGAAGACGACAGTGGTCGTGTCAAATTCACCGTGTGGCGAGCATCGCAAAAGACGGTGGTTGAGGAAGGTGAGACCGTGCAATTTCGATCAGTCGCAAAGAATTGGTACGAGGGGCGGGTTTCGGTGGCAGTAACTGGGTGGAGCGGTATTCACAGTCCCGAGCGCGGTCGCTGGTGGGAATAGTCCGGTAGTGTTGATTTCTTTTTTATTGTGTGCCGAACCGACCCAGGCCCCGCCGCCCCACCCTCCGCTCCGTGCTCGCTTCGCTGTGCGCGCAGCCACGACCGACGTAATAGTTTGCTGCGTTCTGCACTGGCAGGTAATAGTCAAATCCGGTGAATGCCGAGCGACTGTCCAGCGTGCTGCGACGAGTTGTGAGGGTGCTGGTTTAGAGACACTCACGGTCAACACAAGGATGGCGGGACGGTCGTCATGGACGTGGTATGGATTGAGACGCCACAGTCAGCCGAGAGCACGAATCTGGCGGCGTTTGAGGTCTGCCGTCGTCCCAGTAGGGCCGTCAGTTGCTCAGCCAGAGTAGTGTGAAGAGGGGCACCCCACAGGCGGAGATCCGGAGGAAAGACACGGTGGTCACGCCACACGAGAACGAAGGAAATGCGGAAGGTGGACAGTCCAGTCGAGGACAACTATGGTCGCCGAACTGTTACTGACTTCACAGATGTGCCAGTTTGCTTGACTCTGACCGTTGTCGGCAGTTGCTCTTTCATTGTCACCACTAATCGATATGCATCAGCACTCTCATCACCAGTACAACTCCCACTAAACCAGGATGATGTATCGGTACTCCCAACTTTCACAGTGAGTGTCTGGGATGTTTCGGAGTATGAAACATCCATGAGATCTGCTTTGTTGCACGTACTTGACCCAACAAAGAGTGCTCCACGAACGACCACCTGTTTCGACTCCGGTTTGAAAGAGACAATTGGTTGTTCGGTTGGCCCAGGGAAGTCGGTGGTCCTATCAAAGCTTGATTCATAGATGGTGAATTCATAATCCGCAATGGAGTCAAATCCCTCAGCAGTACCTCCGATATTGAGACAGCCACTACCGAGTGCGAGGGCAGTCACAGAAAGGAATACACGGCGTTTCATAGCGAGATATCTGTGTAGTCAAGAATAAGCTTCGTGATGAGTGAAATAACTCTTTGACAGTACTCTCCCTATTATCGTCGCAGCGGCATTCAGAACACCGCCACGCTCTGTCGTGTCTGCCAAGGCATAACGTAAAGACATCTACACACCTCTTAGAAACTATGAATAACCACCCATCACCCGCAACCCGATCCGCATGGACAGCCCGATCGACGCTCATACTCTTTGGGTTTCTTGCACTTACATCACAACTCCCTGCCGTCGTTGATATCCACAGCAATGTGGCCTTCCGACTGCTCTTTATTCCGGCGTATCTTGTTTCAAGTCTCTTTTACGAGGGGCTTGGACTCGAATACATAATCTATGCTCTTGATGGGGTATTTCCAGGCGAACAAACTGCTTTATGGGAGGTAGGACAGATTGTCACGTATTATCTGTTTGCTGTGAGTGCCACATGGCTTGGACGGTGGCTCGAAACCCACAAACAGAAGCCGAATCATCAAACGTCGAGCAACAAAGGAGGGTAACTCCATGACAGTCCGATACACCATTGCAGCAGCGTTCCTGTTGGTCGGTATTCTGTTGGTGGTCATGAATCTATTTAGTCCACCACAAGTGACGGCTATGGGCTGTTCAGAAACATACACGGGTCCAGACACACCTCCTGAACGTCACTGTACAAAAACAACGAGTATCGCCACAGGGCAATTGGTGTATGTCTTGGGAATCGGCGCTGGTGCGATTGGGATTGGCTATGCGCTCGTTTTTAGTGATCAATTCATTGACCGGATCTGAATTGAGTATCCGTATTGCAAGTCGATTAGCGTCGATCTCGACATCCCGCGTGTCTTCTACGACGATCGCAAGTTCACTGTGGAGCGTGTCGAACTGGGGTGTCTCACGGTTATGGGAGACGCTACCGAGCAAAACGTCAAAGATAGTCGCCAGCCAGATAGATATGGAAATACGGAGGTTAGTATAGTATACTAACTCACTACTAGCTCAAAATCTGAAGCAAGAGGGATAGAATCGACTCACGCAGAACACTGCAACTCGCGAAAATCTTCCTCGTATCTATTCCTTATCGCGAGAACTACTTAAACGCGAATTGGTTAGTGGCCGTCGCCCTCCTCGACACGGAATGACCCACTGCAGTTGCTACAACTATACTGCTCCGGGTTACGGACGGTCTTCGAGCGGCGATAGCGCGGAATCCGTCCACCGCAGTCCTCGCAGATGAGCCACCACTTCGGCGTGGTGAAGCGTTCGCAGTGCTGCGAAGTATCGAGAGCGTCCGTCCAGCGGGTGAACGTTGCGCCGTGATCCGCGTCGCCGAACTTGTGATACTGCCAGGCGTGAATGAGTTCGTGCCGGACGGTGGAACTGAATTGCTCCCATCCGTGTTGTTCGTAGGCCGTCCACGGAGAGATTGCAATCTTGTATGTTGTGAGGAATCTCCGACAAGTGCTACGATCTAATTATACTATCCGCTAACAAACTAGGGAGCAACCTAATGACTGATCAGATCACACTGCAGGCTGCACTCAACGGTGGTCGTACACATCCTAGCGTCCCCCACACGCCAGAAGAACTTGCAGTCGAGGCTCGCGCGGCAGTCGACGCCGGAGCCACGTCACTTCATCTGCACCCGTATGATGAACACGGCCGTGAGACACTCACACCAGGACCGTGTGCTGCGGCGCTCCACGCAGTCCGCTCTACATGCCCAGGAATCCCGATTTCGCTTAGTACGTCCGCGGATATCGAACCTGATCCGGAGCAGCGATATGAACTCATTTCAGCCTGGACTGAGCTTCCAGACCTCGTAACGGCTAATCAAGGTGAGAGGGGAATTCACGAGCTCTGCGAATTGCTCACTGAACGAGATATTGGGATTGAGGCGGGTCTATTGTCCCTCAAGGACGCGCGCATCTTCGTCGAATCGGGCATCGCCCCACAGTGCGTACGGGCAATGGTCGAGCCACTGGATTCGAACCCAGATGACGCAGTCGCCCACGCAGAAGCTATTGAAAGGACACTCAATGAAGCTGAAATCGATCTTGAGCAAGTCCATCACGGAGATGGGATTGCATCATGGGCAGTGAATCGACGTGCTGTGGCGCGAGGACATGCTATTCGCACGGGTCTGGAGGACACGACAGTCCTGCCTGATGGACATGCTGCTTCGGGAAACGGTGAGCTTGTTGACGCCGCAACCTCACTATTGGCAGAAAACGAAACACAGGACTAATCCATCTACGTTAGTGCGATTATTCTCTCGTTCGTCACGGGGTCATATTTCCCGGTCCCTGCTTGCCCTTGGCTCGGCGTGAAACCTCCCAATCGATCGCGTTGACCGGCAGTTCTGGGAAGTGCTCGGTGGCGACGTTCGTTGCGTGCTGTCGTGCTTGGTCGAGGAGGGCTGTTGGTGTCTCGGGAGTATCGTCGGTCTCTGTGTTCGTGCTTTCCGTCAGCGTTCGCTGATTGGTGATATCCGAGAACATCAATCGCTGTGCCATGGATAAAAACAGCTGAAGCGGTGGTTAGTTCGGTAGTTCCTTTCGTCCCGTCCTCACGCACGGCCAGCACGGGAAGCCACCGAGGCCCTCACAGTCACAGTCTTCGAGTTCGTCTTCGTCTTCCGAAGGGAACGCGTCAAGCGTCCCGTCGTCAGTTGCGTTTTCGACGGCGGCCATGTGTTTGCAAAAGGCGTTACGGTGGACGTGATGCGGGCACGTGCAGGCCATCAGTTCGTGGGTCACGTCGTCGATGGAGACTGTGTACTGGTGGTTTGCGGGGTTTTCGTTGATGACTTCAATGGGTCCGGGGTATGGATATTGAAGGATTGGTTTACTGGAGAACCCCTCACTCGTGGTTGTTCCAAACTTCACCTACTCGGTCATCCACATGCTCGAGAACGGAATCGATGACAGCAACAAAATCGGCTGGGAAGTCTCGGTCAACAGCATCTTCGGTACGTGCCTTCGGTGGTTGATGGAAGTGATCTCGGGAATTATGCGGATTCTCATGCCGATCCCACCGACACATCCACGCCGTGCCATCTCTCTCCTCACGATAGGTGATATTGAAATCACCATTCGTGTAGACACGGATCTCGAATACAACCTGTTGGATTGTGTCAGGAAAGTACTGAAGATCTAACCACGCAACGACCGATTCCGGACGCTCGTGTGGAAAGACAGAGACAGATTCAACGAGTGAGAGCGTACCCAATCGACGAGCAATGTGACGTAACAGTGTCTCATCGAGTATTTTCTCGGTATCGTCGCTCATCGATTAGGCGGACGCTTGCGTGGTGTTGTCGTGGTTCTGCCGTGCCTGTTCGAGTTCTTCGATTCTCCGTCGAACGGTTTTCCACTCTTGCAACTCCGACCAGACATCCTCGATATCAGCATAGTCAGCATGATCGAGCGCATCCACGTGGTCGGGTCCCTCGACATCGTATTTTTCACGGTAGCGCCGCTCTTTTTCGATTTCCGTTTTCAATCGTTGTTCAAGTTCCTCCACGGGGAGTCCGCCTAACCGATGAATTCGTCGCCATTGGAAGTAATCCTCGTCACGGACGAATTCGTCTGGTGCCTCGTTGGTCTGCGTTAGCATCCCGATTTCCGTGAACCACTGCAGATAGTCTCGAGCGGTTTCCTTCGAGACATTTGCTCTCTCGGCAATCGCAGCAACTCGTGTTGGATCATACAACTGCAGGGCAGTGGTGTACACCCGATCTCGCGTTGACTCGTCTTCCCACGTTTCAGTCCATTCCTCAGCGAGACTTGGTGGCGTGGGTGGGGTGTCGTCTGAGGTCATATCCTATTCTTCGCACTACTACACCATATATCTTGTTCGCGCTTAAAATATTGAGTAGTGGATGCGAGGTATCGATTCTCGCAATATTACTGACCATCGCTCTCCTCAACGCGAATTGCACCGCCGCACTCACTACAGCTGTACTGCTCCGGGTTACGTACCGTCTTCGACCGGCGATACCGGCCGATCCGTCCACCACAGTCCTCGCACACGAGCCACCACTTGGGTGCAGTGAAGCGTTCGCAGTGTTTCGAGGTATCGAGAGCGTCCGTCCACTGGGTGAACGCTCGCCCGTGATCTGCCTCACCGAACTCGTGATATTGCCATGCGTGAATCAGTTCGTGCCGGACGGTGGAGCTGAATTGCTCCCAGCCGTGCTTCTCGTAGGCCGTCCAGGTCAGCACGATCGTAATTGCCTCTGTTGCAGGGTCGTACTTCGTAACGCCCGCTTGTCGTTGCGCCTGATGTGAGACCTCCTACTCGATCGTTTCGACCGGCAGGCCAGGGAAATGCTCAGTGGCGAGGTCGGCCGCATGGCATTGCGCACAGTTGAGCAGATCCCGCTCGGTATCTCGTGGGACACTGGTAATTGATACTGAGTGTTGAGAGAAACCGATGTAATCGAAATTCTGAGGTACTAATCTATGGTGGATTCTCTTGAAGATCGCGGACATACATTTCTGGTGGGTCAACATTTGATGACGGCATCCCGACTTTACTAGGGTCAAGATCAAGAAGCCCATCTCGTTCAAATTTTTTAGCAGCGTAAAATGCTCGTGCATCGTCGTTTTTCGGGTGAAACAAGACTTTCACGCGATCGATTGATTCGGGAAGAGCCTTCAACCCCCGTTCGAGTAATTTTGTTCCGACTCCTTCTCCATGGTGGTCAGGATGAAGATAAATATGTCGTAGATCAGCTTCGTTTGCACTCAAATAGGGAGAATCCGTCGTGTTCCACGTGATATACAGATACCCGATGATCCCGGCAGCATCGTCGTCGACTACGAGAACAACACCTTCGTCATCAGTGAGCCGCTCGTTCAATTTTTCGGAGTGATAAAATTCGCTGCTTGTCACGTGGTCCCGAACGGTGTCAGTGCCAAGATAGTCAGAGTACGTTGCAATCCATGATTCCTGTACAGTTGTTCGAATACCAGGAAAATCGTCTTCACGTGCGTTTCGAATCATCAACTACGATGAGTCACGACAAGGGATTAGAATTTGTGTCGTGATAGTGCAATAACTATCGATAGTTGGACAATTATAGTTAATCAATATTTGCGATTACTACCCAATAACGACAGATATGAGACTCAAAAGAGCAGAGGAATATAGTATAATCTATGCTTGGTAATTGCACATGCGCGAATTTCGATTCACGGTTGAGTTTGATAGTGGAGCAGATCCTGTCGCAGATGTATTTCTCAATCATCCAAGTTTACAGGCAAAATCAATCTCAATTTCCGTCTCTACACACGGAATGTGGCGTGTTGACCGCATTACTGGGACTGATGACGGGATTACAGCACTCACATCAGCACTTGTCGACGATCAGTATTGCCCCGAATGCGTTGGTGAACACGAAGAGTGTGACGCACAATGGGAGTACGAAATAATCAGTCGAGATACTGGTGGTGTATTTTTATATTCGTTTTTAGATACAGTTTCGTACTGTCATTCAATTCCATTTCTTGCGGCGACAGGCATGGGCAACGGATCGTTCTTCGATACATATCGTCACCAGGGCATCTACAATTGGCGCATCTTACTTCGAGAGCACCAACGCATTAGTGAGTTATTTGCGCAAGTCCAAGAGAACGTTCCATCAGGGGTGTCGATCACGCTCCAGCAATTGAAAGAGCCCACACGGTGGGGCAATGGGGCCAAGACGCTCGCGGATCTCCCCCGGAACCAACAACAGGCGATTGAGACTGCTCATCAATTGGGATATTATGCAACTCCGCGCTCTGTAACGCTTGAAGACATCGCGACTGAACTCGAAATTCCTCGATCAACGCTTCGCTATCGTCTTCGCAGTGCTGAGGAGTGGGTTATGGATAGTTTTGTAGCCCAGCATCGCCTTTCGGAGTAGAAAACAACACCAGAATCATCTAGCGCTCGAAGATGGCACCTGTCAGTCGGTGCATCCGCGCTTTCCGTGAGCGTTCGCTGGTCGGTGATATCCGAGAACGTCACTTGGCGTGACATAAATGAAAAGAGTGAACGGGATTAGTTCGGCAGTTCTTTGCGACCCGCACGAACGCACGGCCAGCATGGGAAGTCACCGAGGCCGTCACAGTCGCAGTCTTCGGGTTCGTCTTCGTCTTCCGAGGGGAAGGCCTCAAGCGTCCCATCGTCGGTTGCGTTCTCGACTGCAGCCATATGCTTGCAGTAGGCGTTGCGATGGACGTGATGCGGGCAGGTACAGGCCATCAGTTCCTCGGTCACGTCGTCGATGGAGACCACGTATTGGTGGTCTGCGGGGTTCTCGTGGCTCTCATTGGTGACGTCGATGAGTCCGGGGGCATCGACGTCGAAGGAGAACTGTTCCCATTGTGCGCGTTTCTGTGCCGTCTCGTCAGCTTCAAGGGCTGCGGATTGCTTTGTACTCATGGTCTTCTAGCACGTTTCGGAAGACCGGTGCCGGGTGCTGGAACACCCGGCGCGTTTCTACACACGCCCGAGGGCACCGTTCTTCCTACCATATCCCATGTGGGAGTCGGTATTAAAGATTTCGGTGTCCTACGTAGGAGTTGGTATTAAGTAGATGGCTGCAATACTATGGACTATGACTGAAAACGAAAGTGAACGCGACGAGCAGGGACGATTTGTGGAGCAAACGAGTGATGAGGATATTGTTCGCGTGATTCGTGAGTCCGAGTTTCCAGCAGTGACTGCTCGGTGGGTCGCAGATACGGTTAGGATGAAACGACGCCCAGTGCATCAGCGGCTCGAGGAGTTGCATGAGCAGGGTGCGTTAGAACGCGGGAAATTGAGCCCGCGGGTGGTTATCTGGTGGATTCCAGGAGGGTAGAAAGTATATTACGTGCTTCTCATGAGAACTGTCATCAGACCATGGTTTACATCGTAGGAGTGATTATCTGGTATCATTGTATCCTGCTGTTGGCTTTGGGGCGGGTCACCCGCCTAGTCTCTCAGGGTGGGGAAGAGAATGGTGTTAAAGTCGAGTAAATATTACTGGGTAGGGATGTCTACACAGCGGTAATGAGCGAGAAGGAAACTGAAATCGATGATTGGTACATCACCGCCACAAAAGGAGTAATGGAACGCGTCGTCAAAGAAGTCGAATCCTACGACGGCGAGATTGATGACGAAGCCGAGGAGGAGATTCTTGACATAGGAGTTGACGTCCTCCTCGACGAGCTAGCGCGTAAGTACGACAAGGCAATCAAGGAGGAGAAGAGCAACCGCGACCAGATGGAAGAGAGCATCCGGGGCACGTGGGAGCACGCACTCGACTTCCTCGACTTCTTCATCCTCGTCAACCAGAAGTCGCGTCGACTCATCGAGCAGGTCTCAGGTGTGGACGAGAAGGACGAAGACTATCAGTTCGACGCCCTGATGAGACTTCACGTTCGCGCGTTGCGGGTGAGTCGGGAAGTCGCGGCATTACTCCGGGCAGGATTCGCCGACGGGGCGATGGCCCGATGGCGAACCCTGCACGAGATCGCGGCCGTCGCCACGATCATCGCCGAAGAAGGCGAGGTGGCGGGCGAGCGGTATCTGAAGTTCAAGACCGCAAAGGACTTATTCCGGGTCAAGAACAACTACGACGACTACTTCGAGAAGCTCGGGTTCGACGAGATTCCCGAGGAAGACGTTGAGGAGTTAGAGGCGCAGACCGAGGAACTCATTGACAAGTTCGGCGAGGACTTTGATAATTTCAACGGATGGGCGACAGCGTTCGTGGAGGGTGGTGGCGGGGTGACGATTACGGACTTGATCGAGGAAGCCGAACTGGAGGAGTATCTGCCATTCTACGCGCTGGCGTGCGATTCCATCCACGCGGGGTCGAAGGGGACCCTGTTCCAGATGGGTTTGCACGAGGCCGAGATGGGTGGCGAGGAAGAGGTGTTGCTGGCTGGGCGCTCAGACATCGGGTTCACCGATCCGGCGCAGTTAACCGCGATCATGCTCCGGGAGACAACCGAGGCATTGCGGGCGTTGGTTCCGGATGAGAACTGGCAGGCGCACTGGGAGATGTACTTTCGGGCGATGGACGTGTTAGTAGACGAGATCGCCGATGCGTTCTGGCACGTCGATCAACTGCTCTCCGGGATGCGGGGGGCGGGCGTCCGACCGGATGTGGCGTGATGGTCATTTATGTTCTGATTAGTTTTGAGAGGATTAGAAGCTAAGAAGTGAATGGGCCGTATGCTTTGGTTTGTGTCTCGAATGCAGTGATATGATATCGAAATGAATCATTCAAGATTTGTATCCCAACCTTGATTTCGTGATTTCCGTCCTTCTTAAACGTGTAGTCAAACTTGATGGGGATTTTCGTATCCAAACTGTCTTTCCGGGGGGCGGGGCAACCGTCCCCGTCTGCGGGATAAACTTCTACTACCTTTTCATCAACCATCGCGTACGAATACCACTTCAGTTCACTTGGCAATGTTCCAAATACATCTTTCAAGGTTGAATCACTGATAAATTCTATCTCCAGCTCAATCGGAACTGGCTTTTCAATGTGTACGGATGTTGGAACAAATGGGGACGCTCGTAATTGGGCAAATCCATCTCCACGCCAATCGGACCAGCCGAATCCAACCTCGTCAAGGTAATCTACAGAATCGAATTTTTCGAAAGAAGGGGCATCTTCAGGATCAACACCGCGCTTATAGAGTTCTCTTGGAAGCCGCTGGCTATACAACGATCCGTCGTGTGTTTCAAATTGGTAAATGTCTATTAACTCAGCAGTAGATACGGTTGAGTAGTCGTCAGGGAAGGTGTCAGAATAAATATTACCAAGAAATCCAACAATATTCTGATACGATTCTTCGTACAAAATCTCCACAAGTCGGCTGGTTACTTGTTTTACTTGATCAAGTATTTTGAGAGGATGATCATCGTAACCCAACTCAAAATGCGGACTTACTTCGTGGGCAAAATCATTTCTTATTCCTCTCACGTCGTTCATCTCCGCATTTAGTGACCCAGTGATTATATTGAGTTCTGCCATCATTTTTTGTCTGTCAAATTGTCTCATACCCTCCATGATAGAACGCATCTCTTCTTGACCATTTGCTGGATCGAAATGTCGGAAAAGAATTCTTACTGAGAGATACTCCACAACGGCATGAGATAGAAGAACAAAATGGCTATATGAGCGGTGACTATCCCAGAATAATTCCTCGCGCTTATTAAATAAAAAAGATTCGCGCGCATCGTGCCACGTCAAGATGTCTCTTCTAGCAGCCTCATATAACTGCTCGTATGAAAATAAGTACCGAATATGATCAAATCCTTCAAAATACCTTGCAAGATCAGTGGCATCATCTCTAATCATTGCCTTTGCCGCCTCAACTTCGTCGTGAGACATTATTTGTGTATTTCACTTGGAATATATAAAAGTAGCCAACAGAGATTTGATTGACCTCATCTGTACGGCCTAACTGACGAAGAAATCAGGATTGTGGAAGAAGCAATCGATAAGTAGAACGGTCAAAATTGATGGTTAAGAGAATTTGAATGAATCATTTTATCTACAGTACAATCTTGTCTTATTCAACGATAGAAGGACTGGAGTTGTGATTTTTACTGCAGGCCGGAAGTTACTGGGATCCAGGCACCAAGTCGCGATGCCGGAACCAGACATCGATTTCCTCGCCATCGGTTTCGATGCGGTAACTGTAGGAGTCTAGTTCCCGCCCAGTCTCGTCTCCGAGAGTGTCCTGCAGGACGTCCGTGATGGTGCCTTCTTTCCCGTGGTGTTCGCCATCGGGATCAGTCTCTGAGACGTAGACCTGTACGTCGTCGCCTGGTTGGTAGGGGTCGCTCGCTGGTTGGGGCACGTCCTCCATCGATACTCGGTATTCTGTGTGGTGAGTTTTTATCGGTATCGGACATGTGTAGAACACCAAAAAGTCGATTCGCAACCGTTCCGATACTCTGAAAACAAGTATTAGAAACAATACCGATGATAATCCTGTCGAGAATCAAATCACCCGAACGTAAAAGACCGGATTTGGCTAATTTCCTTTCTAACGCTGTGTAATCCTGATTTAGGAGCAAAGAAAATATACACTAAGTAGGCAGTTCACTTTCACTGTGCTATGCAAACACTTTATTTGTAGCAGTTACTGAGGTATCTAGTAATGTCATTCGATTCAAATGACTTTCGACTGAGCGCAGATCGAAGCGGCTACGACCTATTTATCTCCCACTCATGGGAATATGATGAAGACTACGAAGGGCTCATCGAGTTGCTCAAGGACAAAAATCACTTCTCTTTTCGAAACTACTCGGTAACGGAAGAGGAACGAGTTGAGGGGAAGTCCGATGCAGCACTCGAACGCCATATTAAGAACAAACAGATCAAGCCCGCATCGGTCGTGATTGTGATCGCAGGGATGTACTCTTCATACAGTGATTGGATTGGTAAAGAAGTACGAATCGCAGAGGATCTTGATAAGCCAATTCTAAGCGTTAGACCGTGGGGTGCTGAGCGAACATCCTATATCGCAGATAAGGCCGACGCAAAGGTAAACTGGAACAAAGATAGTATCGTTAGCGAGATTCGAAACCTTGCACCATAACGAATGGCGGAATCGAGTGAGCAACAGCAAGATCGTAGTCATGATACAGAAGTAGAGGCAGCCAACGAAAACAGAGACCCGAACACTGTACTCGAACTCTGGAAGCAGTATGAGCAAACAGCGCGTGACGTGAGTAATCGAAGGCTCAAGAACAACCGTTTCTACCAGCGTCTTCTCGGAGCGACCGTTGCGGGGGTTGGTGTCGCTGCGAAGTTCAATGCAATCGGACCGTTTGTATACGTTGTTGTTGGCCTGATCGGTGTTGCAATCTCTCTTCTATGGATGATGCACATTGTTTCGTATAAACAGCTGAACAGCGGGAAGTACGATGTTTTGCATGACCTGGAATCTGAGCTACCGTATCAACCGTTTAGCCAGGAGTGGAAGAAGCTCGACCGTGGTCGAGACCCAACGACGTTCATTACACACACGAGCGTTGAAATCTGGTGGCCGAGAGTCGCACTCTGGGTATTCGGAGGAATGGTACTCTACGGTGGAATCCAGAAGCTGCAAACTGGAGGATCTGCTTCTTGGTTGCTTGGAGTATGGACGGGATTGATGCTGATTTACTGGTGGGCAGCGTTTCGTGGGAGAAAACCGTTCAAGGCAATTGGGAAATGCTGGAAGCAGCGTTAAACCGACGAATAGTGTTGATAGTCATTAGATCATTTCCAATAGCGTCCGACTCCCGTGCAGACAGCCGAAGCAACCGATGTAGTCGAAAATCAGCCTTCGAGCACGAGCTCTTCTACGAAGTTGATCCACTGGTCATGATCCAGTTCATCTCCAGGAACACATCTGATTTGGAGTCGAGTTCGGTTCCCATGAATTTCTGTGTCTAATCCGACTCGCTCACTATCCCCAATCAGATTGGCAGCCGCCTCAAGCAGGTTCTGTTCGTCTTCGAATAGAAAGTCGTAGATATCGATCTGCACCGATTGGGCCCAAGTTCGTAAGAGCACTCGATTTGTCCCGTCCATTCGGAAGGCAATGTAGAGTTTTTGTGTCCAACTTGGACCGTCTAAGCCTCTTACTTCGCTCATTATTTCGACCAGCTGTTGTACAAGTACAGCCGTATCCTCATTTGTCCGCTCTTCAAGATGCCAGCGCTTGCCATCTACTTTCCATGGCGTGTCCGAGGGTGTGTCTCCTGTTTCGAACTTCGCTAAATCAGAGGTCGGCACGAGAGTTTTCGAGTCGAGATACAGGCTATTCGTCCCATCCTTGAACAGCGAAAACTGAACAATATTAGCATCGATTCCCTGTTCTCGCAACCATAATACGACACTGCCGATCCGTTCGTGAACCCGATTCCCAACAAGAAAAATACGTTGAGTCGCGTTGAGCTCGTAATCATCGTCACAGAATTCTTCGAGCGTTTCAGCAAAGGTTGCACCTTCGCCATGGAGATCCATACCCCACTCGGACTGGAGAAACATCTCAAACTGTTGTTTGATATCGTCGTACGACCAGCGAGAAACGTATGAGACGTACTTTAGAGCCTGAAAGTCGACCGACCCGCGTAGAGCGCCGCGTTTGAGCTCAATGACGACAAGATTCCCTGCACGGTCGATCGCAAGAATATCGATTCCATCATTGAGATCTGCGACGCCAACTTCACGACCGATCACAAGGAAATCTTCACCCAGTATTTCGGCTGTATTGTCGATTACCCATTCACGAAGGTCGTCCTCACTGAGCTGCTCCGTGCTTAATTCGGTCGCAGTGAGTTCGGTTGCTTCTCTCCCCTCTATTCTGAGCATATTGGATGAATACACCAAATCGTCTTAAAATCTGATTAAAGTAGTCGACGAATGAATTAGATTATTATTAGTTCTCAACCTTACTCTGCTCTCCAGAATAATAGTAGAGAATTTATTTTCAGCTCATTGCGGTGGAGTCACGTACAAAACGTTAACTCATATGATGAGACACATAGTATCAAATGCCCTATCTTGATCCTCTCATTGATAATACAGAGCGAACTCTGGAGGAAACATATAGAGACGTCATCTCCGAAAGCGAAGAGGTACGTATCGCAACCGGCTATTTCTATCTCTCCGGCTTCGATCTGTTCAGAGACGACCTCAAGAAGCTCCTTGAGCCAGAGGAACTCGGTCACGCACCTCTGCGGATTATCATGGGGAGGCAGACAAATACACGAACAGTTGAAGAGATCGAAGAGGGTCAAAGTCTTCAGGAGCGTTTTCGAGAGGAATTCAAATCGGATATTGAGGCGCTCAATAACGCACAGATGGGACGACTCGATCGACTTCGATACTTCATCGAACGAGGGCTTGTCGATGTCCGGGTTCGAAACCCCGAGAAGGGATATTTTCATGCAAAGGGTGCATCTTTCAGGGAAGCGACAGACGACCCATCGATGCGAGAGGGAGATATAGATCGACGTGACCCGGCTGTTATCGTCGGATCATCCAATTTCACCCAGAGCGGTCATCAGAACAACATCGAACTGAACCTCACGAGTGCAGATCCGCAGAAGGTCGAAGCGTTCGAGGACTGGTTCGATAACCAGTGGGCAAACTCCGAGGAGTTCTCTCGGGAGATCATCCGAATCATTGAGAACAGTAGCAAGTACCAGAATTGGAAGGAATCCGAAAAAGAAGACGACACCAAAGAGGATGAACGAGAACTCGGGACGTATATCGAACCGTTCGAGCTCTACAAGCTGATGGCCTACGACGCGCTCGGTGGGAGCGTCAGCAGCCGAGATAGCCCACTCTACTACTTCCAGACAATCGGATACGAAAGTGCCAGAGAGAAGCTTGCCAGGTACAACGGGTGTATCATCTCTGACTCAGTCGGTCTCGGGAAGTCCTTTATCGGCAGTGAGCTGCTGCACGATTACCGCCAAGACGGGAAACGCTGTCTACTCATCGTCCCTGCAAACCTGGTCGAGCAGTGGACCGAATTGCTTCAAGCCGCGACTGACGAGAATGGTGACCCGTTCTTCGGGCTTCGAGTGGATAAGACACACCTCGATGTAATGAGTATCAGCAAGTTCCAGGACTATTCGTACGAAGAGGTGCAGGAACTCCGCGAGCAGTTCGACGTCTTGCTCATCGACGAGGCACACCGGTTCCGTAACTTCGGAAAGTGGCGTCCGAAACCCTCCGATGACGATGATTACAAGGGGACGAGACGGCACGCCAACCTCCGTCTCCTTCGAGACAAGACGATGATTCTCTTGACGGCGACGCCACTGAACAACAGTGCGACCGATCTGAAGAACCTCATCGGGCTGTTCACAGACAAAAACGAAATTCGAAACAAGGCAAACCTCGATTTCACCGCGTTCGACCGGTACATCGACATCGCAGAACAACGGAAGCGAGTTGCCGCCGGGAAGGAACAGATGTCTCAAGATGAAGTAGAGGGACTGACTGAGCAACTTCAGAATGAATCCGGAGAGATATCGAAGATTCTGAACGAGGTGATGGTCCTTCGAACTCGGAAGCACGTCAAAGAGACGCTCCTGAAGAAGGACGACGACTTGGAGATGAGTTTCAAACCTCCAAAAATTCAGAAGGAAGAATACACGCTTCCTCCAGCATATCGCCCGGTCTACGATTCACTCCCGGAAGTGATGGACGCGCTTCACCTGCCACACATCACCATCAAAAATCCGCAGGCGGGCAGTACGCTGAAGGCACTCTACAAACTGAACCTGCTCAAACGCCTCGAATCGTCGACGTTCGCGTTCGTCCAAAGTATCGAGACGCTATACGAGAGTGAACAGGGCCTCCTTGCAGTTCTCAACTCCCTGCCCGATGAGGAGAGCATTGACACCCTTCGGACCATTCAGGATGGCGGCGGGGCAGTCACACTCGATGACTACGTACAAGACGGCGAAGCCGCAGAAGATCTAGCACAAACGCTCGAAGAGTTCGGGTTCGATGCAGATTCACTCCGATCTGGCGATGGAGACTCCAGCGACGAACTTGCGGACTTGACTGTCGCAGAGGTGAAGGCGCGTGTCTACGAGGACCTTGCACTCCTTTCGTACTTCCTTCAGCTGTTCATCGCTGACGTTGCGAAGGATGCAGACAACCTCAACGACCACTCTGTTCACGTTCGCCAGTGGCTCGGGAAAAACCACGTCGGATTCATTCCCGATGTCCCTGAGGACGAAGTCGATCCGTTGCTCTTCCCGAGTCAGAACCTCGCTGAGGTAACTACGGAGACGAAAGACTTCTACGATGCAATCTTCCGGCTCCGTGACTTCCGTGACCCGAAGATAGACCGACTGAATGGTGTCCTCGCAGGATATGACAACAAAGTTCTCGTGTTTACGCAGTACCGCGCGACTGCTGACTACGTCTTCCGGACGCTTCTCGAAGACCCTGACTCACCGCTCACAGAGCAGAACAGCACCGTCATCAAAGGCGGAGACGACGACAAACAAGAGAAGATTCGCCGTTTTGCTCCTGACGCATACGGCTATCGTGAAACACTCGAACGGACTGGCGATGGAGAATTGCAGTATGTCGTCGCCACCGACACGCTCAGTGAGGGTGTGAACCTGCAGGACGTTCACACTGTCATCAACTACGACCTTCCGTGGAACCCAATGCGTATCGTCCAGCGTGTCGGTCGCATCGACCGCATCGGGAGTACCGCTGACAAGCACGTCCACAACTTCTACCCCGACGGCGACATCGAGGCGGCTATCAAGCTCCTCAAACGCCTCCAAGCGAAGATCAACGACATCGCCCTCATTGTCGGGAAAGAGAACAACATCCTCGACCCGAACGAAGACGAGATTCTGGAAAAGGCTGGCGTCAAGACGCAGAAGACGATTGGCGAACTCGAACTCGATGAGATCAAAGACACACTCCAACGCTCTCGTGAGGTTGACGACTACAACGATCTCGATGATACGTCGAAGAATCCCCTCCTGCGGAGTGCAGGCAGTGATGAGGACGAAGCGTTCGAGCGCCTGATGCTCAAACAGGAGTTGAACGACGACTACGGACTTGGAGAAGAAGACTTCGAGTACGCAGAGGAGTACTTCGAAACCGCTCCGAAAGACCGCGACCTGTTGTACACAAATGTCGTCGATTCCGAGAGTGGGCACGCACCGGGGGTCTTCGGCCTCGCACACCTCTGGTTCGATGACGAGTCTGATGCACCACTTGGCCGAACCCGGCGGGCGCTCTACTCGAAGCGCACTGGGAAAGATGTGGACGAGGTGAGCGCGATTCGGTCGCTCAAGATTAACCCCGACACAAAGGGTCGAAAGATGACTAGTCACGACAAGCGATACCTCGAAGAACGCAATGCTATCGAAGGGGTTGTCGAGAGACGTATCGAGGAAGCAAAGCAGGGACTCATCGGAACGAAATTCGAGGAAGGAGACGACTATTCAGTCGAGCAGGAGAAAATCATCTCCTACCTGCGGCACCTCAAGCGAAATTCGTCTGGTGAATTAGCAAAACCAGTTGATGGGCACACCGAGATTTCGGAGGTTGCAACAATCGTCTTGGAGCGCGTCAAGGAGGTCAAACTGAAGAATACTGACGAGGATCGAATCCTTCGTGAGACGTTCCGTCAAGAGGACAAGGGACTTGGAGAGTGGGACCTTGACGAGTTCTTCGAGACGTTGGTAGATTTCCTCGATGAGAATATTGAAGATTCGACCGAGTACCAGTCGAAATTGGCAGGGACAGGTGATGTAGATGCCCGTGTTCTCTGTTGGGGCGTGTTGAATCGGTAGTCGATTCGGAGGTTAACTAGTTTTCAGGAAAAAGAGTCCTTAGCCAACTTACGGATGCGGGCCGGTTTCAGCGAGTTCATCGAACTTCTCGAAGACGAGGTCAAAATATTCTTCAGTCATTCGGCGGGGGTTGCTCACTCGATGGAAGTCTTCAAGGACGAACTCAGTGTCTCGTCGATTCAGTCCGTAGGCATGGAACGCCGCCGCGTCGATTTCGGCTTGCAGTCGCATTCGTTCGTCTTCGTCGGTTGCCGGTTCGATACCTCCGAGACGTTCGCGCATCTCGGCAAAGGCGTCTCCATAGCAGTTGAGGCGGGCAGCACGTTCAGAGATGTAGTGGAACCAGTCGTCGCCGTCGGTGAGACGGGGCATTTGGGATTCCTCGAATTTGTACTTGACAATATGTGCGTCAACTTTCGTTCGCAACAGGAAATCAAACGGAATGCTGTTGAGTAGACCCAATGCGACAAACAGTTCGTTATCAGAGAAGACACGACTGTAGGCACTGTGCATCGGATAAGTTCCGAGATCGTCCTTATCTGGATCTACCTTGAACGGTCGAACAGTATGGAGTGTATGGACTGCAACAGACTCTTTGGGAACCACCCCTGCGATGAGTGTTCTCTCGTCGGTTGCACGCGCAATTTCACGGAGAACGATTCGGTACTCAGTAGAGTCCAAGAGAACGTCTTCGGGAGAGAGTTCTTGTCGGTCGAACTCTTCAGTGAGCAGGTCGTTGACGAATCCCTTCTGTGACCGAGTATTCAAATGACTAAATTCAGCATCGTTAGAGAACTTGTTGTAGATGGCTTTTTTGAGGCTGATGTCGTCGTCACGGGAACGGAAGTTCTTCCCGCGAATGCGAGCCTTTGCACTCTTTTCTTCGGAGACGTCCTCGTCAACACTCCAAAGAGAAATGTCTTCTAGGCCTCGCACAAACTCGCTATCGTAAGCGAACTGGAAGACATTCTTTCCTTGGTAGACTGGGAAATCTCCGTCTTCTTTATTCTCTACGAAGCGGTCAGAATCCCCTGCACGGTGCAATTCAGCATACAGCGAAGCGTACCATGTGCTATCTATGTCTTCAGATACGGGGGGGTGTTCTAGAATTTTTGAAAGTACGTCTACCTCGGCTTTTGTTTCGATGTTAGGGAAGATCCGTGCTTGAGGAGAGTAGTTCTTAAGCACTTTTGATGGAATCTCAAACGATTTCTGATTGATGTTCTGGAGAACGTTCACCGAGGTCTGGTGGAAGACTCCGTGAACAGAGTCAGTCGAGCCACTATTCTGTAGGGTTACAATACCGAAATTGTATCGGCTATCTATCGCTGGGAAAATGCCGCGGTTTTCAAAGCCAATCACATTCTGGACTGTCGACTCTTCCAGAGCGTGAAGTCTGAGGTCTTTCCCTGCTGCTCCGTTGAAAATCACCCCGGGAAGGATTTGTGCAACGTATCCATCCTCAGAGATAATATCGAAGACCCGTTCAAAGAAGAGCATCGAGAGGTCGTTTTCGTTGCCGACAGCCCGCCCATCAACCTCCGGGTTTTGGAGCTTGTACTGACCACCGTCGTTGAAATATTTCGCTCGACGTGCCATCTCTTTTTGATGTTTGTCCCACCCCTCAGCAATGGATGAGTCTTCAAGCAACTCCTCCATCTTCGAATCCTTGTCCTCTGGCATCCGAGTTCGGAAGGTTTCATCGAATTTGGAGAAGTAATCGTCACGATTGGAAGTAAGCACGTCCCATGGGGGGTTTCCGATAATCACATCGAACCCCCCGTCTCGGTATACCGTTGCAAATTCCAAAACCCAGTGGAATGGACTGTATGCCTTTAATTCTTCAGCAGAAACATCGTTAATCCCCGTATCGCTGAACTGCTTCAGAACTTTCTCATTGAGCGTTTGACTGTGCGTATCGATTCGAGACTCGGCTAGGTTTCGTGCATTTGCTGCATCTGATCCAGTAGTTGCACTACGATGTCGCTCAACGGCATCAATGATGTCCTCATACAGATCCTTCACACTGACACCAATGCCTTCTCCAAAGTTCGATAACGCGGCGTCGCCCTGTTCCTCACGAGCGACTTCCATGATTTCTGTAAACCCAATTAGAGAGTTCCCCTGCCGAATGTTGAAGTCAATATTCGGGAGCGGCTCGACTTCCTTCGGATTGTTTTCAATGTCAGCGACCATCGATAACCACAGGCGGAGCTTACAGATCTCAACTGCGCCGTCGTCGATGTCGACGCCATAGAGGTTGTGGAGGATAATCTGCTTCTTCGCGTACAGGGTCACGGTCCCATCCGTCGCGTCGATAGTGTCTAACTCATTTTCTATTCGACCGGGGAGTTCCCACGGACGGTCGTCACGAAGGGCTTGGAAATACTCCAAGCACTGGAGATACACGTCGAGAAGAACCTCCTGTGCGGCCAAGAGAAATGCCCCACTGCCGACTGCGGGGTCGAGAACGCGGAGTTTCTTCAGCGCATCGAAGTAGAGGGTCTGGACGTGGTCTTGATTCACGGCCTCGAGGTTCACCGTTTGGGCAACGCCGCCGTCCGCCACAACGGGCGTATCACTCTGACTGGCCGAAGCCACATCGAGTGAGAAAATGTCGTCGATCGCGTCGTAGTCAGTCCCGTGTTCTTCGTTCACCCGGTCAAGGAGCCACGGATGGACGGTTCGTCGGGACATAAAGCCGGTAATCTCTTCAGGCGTGTAGTACGCGCCCATCTCCTTCTGGTTGACTGTCTGCTCGAAGATGTGCCCCAAGATGGCGGGCGAGAGGTTCTTCGGGTCCACGATGTCGAGCCGTTCGTCCACGTTCCAGTTCCAGTCTGAGAGGAAGTCGAGAATCTTTCCGAAGAGTTCTGCCGTCTGTTCGGGGGAGTCTCCGAGCCTGGCGTCTTCGAACTCCTCTTCGATGGGGTTCTTGCTGAACAGGCCGCCGTTGAGGTAGGGGAGGACGCCGAAGTCGTCGTCCTTCTTCCCTTCTGCGAGGATCTCGAAGAACAGCGGTTCGTAGAACTCCTCGTACACGTCTCCCTTCGCGTCGAACTCTTCGTGCTTCTCGTGGAGGTAGTCAGACTCGTAGTCGAGCAGACCCTTCTTTTGGATAAAGTAGAGAAAGATCATCCGGTCGAGCGTAACCTGCACGTAGCGCTGTTTAGCGTCGCCACGGTCATCATCGATACCAGCGACCTCTTGGACGAGTTCGGTTCGGAGTTTCTCGAAATCCTCGTAGAAATCGTTGACAACCTGCTTTGTATCGTAGAGAGAATCAAAAATTGTCTCAGGTTTGTTGAACTCGATGGCGTTGAGTTTCTGGAGGATGGTGTTTTTGTCCCCGTGAGTGCTCGTCATCTGTTCTTTCGAGAACGAAAGTTGCTGGTACTTCGTCCGTCCGTGAGCGTCCCACTTAGAATATGGATTTCTTTCATTTGTCGTCGGATTGGATGTAGTATTCCTGACTATACTGCCCAAAATAGGAATCATACTGCTGGTAGCATCAGTTCTCACATTTATACTACGGTATTATCCTGTCTATAGAGAATTGCGTCTGTATCGAGCAATGGCAACTAGTAATACTCAAGATGAAAATGATCGCACTATAAGAATTTTTGACATATTTGTGCTATTTGTCGTGATTTCTTATATGGTTTATAGATATAAAATAAATTAGAATTCTGGATAGTTCCAAAATAATAATTTATTCTTTGCAAGTAACTTCTTGAATCTCATCGAAAACCTCTGGAAGCCACTCACGTAGAACGATAATGTCATCCTCGAATTTCTTCCGAACGCGATTCCTTACAAGTGATTCCACTTTGTAGCGGTAGTTATCAGATACGTCTACCTCTCCGGTAATAATGTCTCGCTCTCGTTGAGTCATTAGTGCGCGGCCTTCGTTAGTCATTCTTATTTCCAATTTCTCTCTCCCATGTTAAGTCTCTCTTGGTATTTCGTATATACTAAATTTGGTGTATACCATATTTAGTAAATACTAAGTGGACGGCTAGTAGACATACTACCAAGAAGCGCGGGACGCCTTCCCAGAAAGGCCGGTGGTAGGACACCGACCGCGCTTCGGACCACACCGAAGCATGACTAGCAATACCCTTTCCGTAGAAAAACGCATCGACTACCAACCACTTTGTATCGGAGGACACGACTAATGGCGTCCTTCGACGAGAAACCCAACGGCGGACTCCTCTCCCTTGAGGCCCAATTCGGCGAGAAAGTCTTCCACCCCATCAAGCGCCTCGAACCCACACCCGAAACTGCCGCCCAGGACCCCGACCAACCCACACCCACTACCGACGAGCCAATCACCCGCGCATACCTCGTCGAACTTCGCGTGGGCTTTCAAACCCGAACCAAGACCACCAACCAAGACCCCTACCTGTACTGCATCTACGCCACGCCGGACTGCCAGCAATTTTTCGAACGTCGCTGCCCGATCGACTACGGCGAGGCGGGCTTCCAGATTCCCGAGGACACCGACACCTACCGGTCGGTCGCCACCACCAAAACGGGCAATCCGAAGCTCCCCTCCACACCACCGGGTGAAACCCACGCCAATACCCGCGCACACTACCAGCGTATCCTCGCACGGTGCTACGACATCGACGCCACCACCCACACTACAACTGAGGTACCCGTGTAGATGTACCCCACCGAACGCCCTTCCCAAAGAGCGCCAGCCATCGGCGGTGATGGCCGATGACCCGCACGTCCACCTCGATCACCGCCGAGGAGATCGACGACACGTTCGAACGCTGTCCGCACTGTGGCACCTATGCGGTGCAGATCACCGACTCCCATTACTGTGACACCCAGTTCACAAGCAACCTCACCGACGCCGAACGCGATCAGCGCATCGCTGCCGACCCCTATCCTGCCGATGAGACGGTCGCTATCGTCGATCAATTTGTAGGCGACGCCTTCGCCTATCACGAACTCGACGCAGACGACGACCCACACTGTACGCTGCAGACCGACAACCCACTCGCCTATTGCACTCGTGAAGCGGCACAGGACGACCAGTACGCACCGTGCCAGCTCTGTCAGCGCCTTCGCGAAAAACGGGAGGGAGACCAATGACCGACCGAGAGATGGTGCTCGCCATAGAGTGTGCAGATCCGATCCAAATTCACACCGAGCAACGCACGCTCACGGGCGTGGTCTATCAGTGTGAGCATTCGGAACCCGAACTCACCTGTCGTGGGCCAGAGCCGGGCGAGCACGTCCTGTACGTCGCCACCCCAACCCACGACCTGTATCGCCTGCTGTTCGCCTACTACGACAAAATCGAGCATACCGAAACCACACTCGAACACTACGATCTCTCGCCAAATGGTCGGTACACCTGGCTTCGGACGGGTGCGCAGGTCGAGTGCATCACCAACCCGAAGGGAGGTGAGCAGGCGTGAGTACCGACCAACACGCGATCATCCCCAAGCCATTGAATCCGCGCGATGCCGACGGACTTGTCCAGCAGCTTGCACCAGGAGATCGCGTTCGCATTACCACGACTGAGTTGCCACGAACGATTTGCACGGTCCAAGAGACACGCCCCATCACGAGCCACGCTCCACAGCTCGTCCTAACAGCGCCACCGATGACGACGACGGCACAGGACGACAGCCAGCAAGCCACCTTCCACTGCACGGCCACCCACGCCGATTCGCCCATGACTGTTCTCGAGTACATCCACACCGCCACTGACACGACTGCCCGCTGTCTCGGGTCGCTCACTACCATTGCGCACTTCCCGCGACTCTCCACGCCAACAGAGGACATTGCGGCCACAGCGGAGGTGGCTGCCAATGAGTAACACCACTCCGTCCGGAGTGTCCAGTGCGCTCGAAAACGTCTCGGTCACCGACCTCGCTAAACACGTTCAGTCGCTCACCGACCGTGTTGACGATCTCGAACAGGAAGTCGCCGAGAAAGACGAGCGAATCAACGAACTCGAGCAGCGAGTCGATGAGCTAGAGGACAAGGCAAACGAAGCGGAAGCCCACCGGAACGCAATCGTTCGACAAACACAAACACGTGACGAGCGGATCGATGAGTTGCAAGCCCGGGAGTTCGAGAAAGGTGCCCACCTGCTCGCCGACAACGTTGACGCTGATCGGATCACTGTCAACGGCAACAAACTCGAACGCATCGCCAAAGACGACGGGGAGGCCTACTTCCGACTCCCCGGTGAGGACGATGCGCTCGGTCGCGGGGGTGCCGTCGCGCATTCAACAGCCGACCTGTTGCCGGTTCAGCGGTTGGCCCGCTATGACGACGAGATGCTGGCGTCCGTCACAAATCGCAAGCCCGACGAACTTGCAGGGAAATCGTGGCGCAAACGGGATGAAGCAGGTCGCTACTCACTCTGGTCAAAGGGGAGTGGCGAGATACGGTCTTACTTAGACGCGTCAGACCTGGCCGAGTGGATTCGCCTGAAAGAGTCCGGGGTGAGTAAGAAATACTCACAGGAACTCGCTCGGCGAACAATGGACGCGATGCACGAACTCTCGAATGGTCGTCTCGGGAAAACCAAGCGCCAACGGTCCAAAGATGGATTGAGCTACCAAGAGACGCGTCTCGTCCTGAAAGCCGATGTCGAGCTTCCCGGTGAGATCACGAGCACCGACACGGACGATAACCCGACCACAGACGGGGTTGCCGGAGAGTAGCGTGGTCGGGACGAAATCACCCTCGAGAGGGTAACAACTCTAACACAAACACCCAAACAAACGCGGTCATGGACGTCCCGAATTGACACAGTTCGGGACAGACGCCGTACGGTTACTCGTGAGTACGGCAGTTGTATCGGCATCTATCGGCTACAAACCAGCGGGAGGGGGAGAGCGGATACCGGCCACCGTGTCTGTGGTCGGAACCGCGAGGTTGAATCAACCGAGAAGCCACCGTCGGATCGGGAATGACGATGATGCTTAAGTGACGCGACCCATATTCTCTACTATGGCAGCTGAAATCTCCGATCGTGTCCGTGAAATCGCCGACGCACGAGGTGTCCCCGAGTCGGAGGTTTTCGAGCAAGCACTGGAACTCGGAATCGCGGATCTATGGGAGAGCGTCGTCCTCGGAAAATACGTGGATGGCGAGCTATCTCGCGAGGAGGCGGTTGAACTGGTTGGACTCGAAAACGTCCAGCGAGCCGATCGCGAAGCAGCAGCCGTTGAAGAGGATGTCGACTGGGGTCTCAGTTCGTGACGATTGTTGCGGTCGCGGATACAGGCCCACTTATCCACCTTGCAGAAATCGACGCACTCGACTTGCTGACGGCAATTGATGAGTTGTTAATCCCTGAAACAGTGTATGCAGAACTGGAAGAAGGCGGGATTCCACCCGAGTTCTCAGATCTTGAGTGGGAAGGGATCGAGGTTGTAGATCCTATCGAGAACAGTGCTGAACTGGATGCAGGAGAGCGAGCGGCACTGGCAGTAGCCCTCAAGCGAGACAACGTCGTCTTTCTTACCGACGATCTGGCAGCACGAGAGTTCGCTCAGGATCAGAATATCGAAGTCCACGGTTCGATTGGCATTATCGCACTTGCGTATCATCGAGATATCGTACCCAGCGATGATGCTGCGTCGCTTATGCGGGCCCTTCAGGCGGAAACGAGCCTCTTTATCACCGACGCAATCATTGAGCGTGGAATCGAACTGCTACAGTCAAATTCCGACTAAACCGCGAATGCGGGTCATCAGCTCTTCAAGACGGTCCAGCGCTCGGAACAGAATACCGAGTTAGTCACCTTCCGCGAGAAACGTGCCGAGAGTCAGCAGGTCGAAGACAAGTACCTCGACGTCCTCGAGCATGCGAAGAACGTCGCCAAGACGAATGACGCGATGGTCGCACGGTTGGGCTATCGAGAGGTGGCGACGCATTACGGCTGTGCGTACACAACGATGGCTATTGGGTAATGTAAGAAATGGCCGAGCATGTGCCCGAAATGTCAACCGTCACAGATATCCAAATTGACGTGCCTCATCGAACCATCATAGAGTATGTCGACGAACACAGCATCGATCTCGTGGTAATTGGAATCCATGGACGGACGAGGTTACGTCACACCCTCCTTGGGAGTGTTGCCGAACAGGTTGTACGGACGTCCTCGGCACCAGTCCTTGCAGTGCGCGCTGATCAACAGCTCCTAGAGAATTAGTGACCCATGGTTTCCCCTGTGAGTCCATCCACTGGTGTAAACCATTCCACCATCGAATTCACTATGACTGGCTTTACAGGATGCGTACCTTACGATCAGCACATTTGTTAAAACCGGTCACTAATGGAGGGCTTCAAGAGGTGATGATTTTCGTCGTATAGAGGCGCAGTCTGTAACAGACCCATCCGCTATACCAAAAATAGTTGGGAAATTTACATGAGACTGAGTTCGTCATGACTTGAAAGAAATGGCTCAATATGTTTCTCACGCCATCCAAGGGTTGACAATACACTCACTGCTACATGAACCAGTAAGATGGAGTAGAGCTAATTATCAGGAATAAGGCGATAGAGACCACCATCATCGCTTCCGAACCCAAGTGCGTATATCTCTCCACGATTATCCATGCTAAATGAAAATAGTTGATCCAGTTTTGACCTGTCAGTGTTGGCAATTTCGAGTAATTGTGGAGTCCATTGCCGGCCATTTTCGGAGGGCGTCGCGACAAATAGGCGACCGTTTGGCACCAAATCACCAAAAATATAGACCCCATTCAATTTTTGCAATGTTGAACCACGATATACATATCCTCCAATCACCGACACACCGCTGATAGGGGCAGTAGAGTGCGGATATTCAATAATGGGGTCAATGAGGGGTTCGGCCCTGCCGTTTCCCGACGTTACCGCA
Organism: Haladaptatus caseinilyticus; assembly: GCF_026248685.1. NCBI lineage: Archaea > Methanobacteriati > Methanobacteriota > Halobacteria > Halobacteriales > Haladaptataceae > Haladaptatus > Haladaptatus caseinilyticus. The sequence continues at coordinate 99,576 of NZ_CP111038.1, forward strand.
TCCGGACAACTGGCAGCACCGATGCAGTGATTTCCCTCCTTGATTTTCCAACCGTAGTTTCCACCCTTCTTGACCAAGTCCACTTCTTCATAGCGTGTATCTCCAACGTCTCCGACGAAGAGATCAGGCCCGTCAAAGGACATTCGCCATGGATTTCGAAACCCCCAAGCATAGTGTTCATCAAGTCCATTCTTGCCGACGAGAGGGTTGTCATCGGGGATGGCATAGTTCCGGCCATCTTTCTGGCGATCGATATCAAGGCGAAGGATGCTTCCAAGGAGATCGTTGTTCACGTCCTGTCCGCTGCTCTTGCTGCCCAAACCACCACCGTTTCCCCCGCCATCGCCAACGGAGACATAAAGATATCCGTCAGGTCCAAACTTGATCGCTCCGCCATTGTGGTGATGATTTGGTTCCGGGATTTCTAGGATCGTTCGTTCAGAATCACGGAGCACATGTGTCCCATCCTTAGAGGCCCTGAATTCCGCAAGAACGAATGTATGGCTATAATCTTCGGGAGTCCCCGGTCGTTGAGGAGCACTATATCGAATAAATACTCGACGATTAGTGGCAAAATTCGGATGTAGAGCGATACCCAATACTCCTCTTTCCGTCCCATAGACGATAGCATCTTGCAAATCCAGAAACGGTTCTTCACGGAGACCATCTGCATCGTGAGTATAGACAACACCGACCTGATCAACGATATAGCGGCGATTGGCAGCAGGTGCAAATGCTATATCTAGTGGTGTTTGCATACCGGTGACTACTGTGTGAAGGCCAATTGGTGTGGGAAATGACTCTGTAGTTTGACCATCTGGCGATGGAGAGATCTGAGAACCGTATGCATTCTGACCAGAAGTGGAGCCGATCAGCCGGAAAGAAGTCAAAACACCTACTCCACTACTGACAACTCCTTGTAAGAACTGTCTTCGATCAGAATTCATTGTCTATCCATATGTCTAATCGACTGCAACCGTATTCAGCCGTGAGGATCGTTCAGGTCACCCACCCACATTACAGAGAGGTAATCCGAGCAACTCATGTTTTGGTGAGACGTTACCATCGGTATCTAAGCAGTTCGCTGATATCGATTGCCAAACCAGGACAGGCGACACTGCGGCGTTTCAGCCCAGCAATCTTCGACGATGAGACGTCCCTTGTGAAAATATCCACTAATTACGTGGAATCGGATGTCACAGTGACGACCACCATGGTTTTACTATCAGTATTCCACCCAGCACCCAGCAGATAATCGCTAGGAATGCGGAGAATACGTGCACTTCCGTGATCCAAAACGGAGTTGGAATTACGTGCTGAACACCAGTAAGTAAAGAGGAGAGAATTGGAATATTGGTGCTATGCCCGCCGAGCACGCTACTCGTGTCCCCGAACTGATACGGCTGACCGAATGATTCACCGTATGGTACACGATCAGCTTCGTATGGTAATGCAGGAACCTGATAGCTACTGACGACACTTCCATTTCGAGCAATTTCGACTACACGATTGTTTCGACTGTCAGTGATCAATGTATTTCCGTTTGGCAAGCGGTCAGCATCTCGTGGCCAATCGAGGCTGATTTCACTTGCTTCGTAGACAGTCCACACTTCCTCCCATTGGCCTGTTGATTCATTACGATGAAGTTCGACAACTCGGTTGTTTTCCGAGTCAGCGATGAGAACAGCTCCGTCCCCAAGCCAGTGGGGATTGTGTTGCTTATTGAGTACCGTCGGGTCTCGATTCTTGTTGATTACTTCGACAACGCCCTTCTCTCGTTCTACAATAATCAGCTGATTCGTGTTTCGCACCGAGACGAGGTATCGGCCAGATCCAATACGATCAACATCGTTGATATGAAGCCAGTCAGTTGTCGTTGGATCTGGTGGTGCAGTCTAATACTGACTCGCATTCCAGACCCAGGTTTGTTTTCCTGTGGATAGATTATAGCTGTAAATACTCTCGTATTCCATATCGGCTACCAGCAATTCACCGGACGGAAGCATTTCAGCGTCGTGTACTTCACTGTCTTTTCGAGTCCGCACCGGGTAGCTCCACTGGCCACCGATTTTCTTCCCTGACTGTGGATCGATGAACCGGACACCCGTCCGTTTACACGGAGAATCGAATCGACCACATTGCCGGTAGGGTCCATCGGCAAAGGTCGCTAATACGGATCCGTTTTCCAAATATGATACGCCTTGATAACTAATAGCGTTCCCGACACTCCATCGCTTGCTTCCGTTATTCTCAAGCGCTGTAACGCTTCCACCCCAACCGGGTCCTTGGACACCGACAAGAACACTTGTGTTGGTAGTTCGTGAAATTTTAGTCGTGTCCGGAGCGGTTGCCCAGCTCACGCCAAGCGTTATTCCAAGTATTACTGTTCCGACTACTATGAGTAGAACTCCTGATTTAGCCGAGGTTGTATGACTCCATAGTTTCACTTTCCCCACCCAAGTGTGCTACTGGTCAAGATTTCTATGTACTTGGTACTGTCGGCAGTAATATTGTCTTCCTCCACTTAGGGTGCCGTTTCTTTTATAGAAAATCCTCACTCAAGGGCCTTCACCCTCGGAAAGCAACCTTGTCTACATTCACATAAGATCGAGAACAAAATGAGCAACAACACTTTTGTAAAACACCATAGATTCACCTTTGGCGAATAGTCCTTGGGAGATCGTATATTCAGAGTAATGGGTAATGGATTATGGGGGTTCGCTCATGAGTAAGGATGGAAAACCACCGGAAAACAGTGACGAGAAGCTACTGAACCGGCGGAATGTTTTGAAATCATCGATGGCCATTGGAACAGGGATGACGAGCCTTTCTGGCTGTTCTTCAAAAATAGAAAGTCCCGTTTCGTGGGATACGCTTCGCGAGTCACGATTATATCCTGTTGGGTCTCTCCCTCGAGACGCGACTAGACAATGGATTGGGCCTTCGTTTTGGGCGAATCGTCTTCAAGATTGGAGACTTCATGATGGTCGTGTTGAATGTTTATGCGGAAAAAAGGGGTACGAAATTAGAACTGTAAACGTACTCACTCGGGAGATCGTCGCAGGACACCTCCCCGGTCATATTCAGGCTACAATTGGTATCACCGGGAATGAAAATCAAAAGGGGTTTTGTGGATTCTTACTGGGTATCGGAAATGGGCAATTGGACTACCGAGCTGCAGCGTTGGCCCAACATGGATCTGGAGTTGGTGGTGGCATTCTTTGTACGCTAGATCGGTCTGGTAAACTCAGTTTCCGAGAACATACAAACGAATCGAAACCGCTTGAATTCGCAGAATTACAAACAACAAAAGAATATTCAGAGTCGCCGCCTATAGTGGTCGGATCCCACGATGAGATCCGATTGTCTCTCGATATAATACCCGAAAAATCCGGCTTTTTTACAGTCCAACTCATCGCCCACGACGCGTTCACCGAAGCGTTCCTCGGAAAGGCGATTATGCACCATGTACCTGATTCTCGTCTTCTCGGGGGGATCTCTCTCGTTTCCTCGCCAGAACCGAATCAATCAGGTACCCGCTGGTGGTTCCAAGATCTGCAGACCGGTGGTGAAAAGGTTGCTACCTACCCAGATCGAACGTTCGGTCCGATCGCTGGAACTCAGTATTCCGTCGATAGTGAACAGAAGGTACTACGACTTTCAGCGCAATTTTTACCCATCGGGAGTGGCCATGATTTTGATCTTTTTCTGGAATACCGGCCTACTAACACGAATCAAAAGTGGATACGGAGCGCGAACACGGGATTACAACCAGGATACACGACGCTGTTCCGTATAGACGACTGGGATTCGTCACATGAATGGGAATACCGAGTAGTCTATAAGCCAGACGAGGATACAGCATCGATATTCTCTGGTCGGATCCAAAAAGATCCAGGTCCGAACGCAGACGACTTCAGAATCGGATTGTTCAGCTGCGCTGCACCCACCGCTCAAGGATTGGAAGTTCATCGGAAGAATGGGGATTTCTTTGCCGACCAAGTGGGACGATACACAGACGAATATATCTATTTTCCATACAATCAGCTAGTTCAAAACGCTCAATCACAGGATGCGGACTTTTTAGTGTTTTCCGGTGATCAAATTTACCAGGATAACCCCACAGAAGTAACCGGTAAAGAGAACCCAACGTTAGATTACTTATACAAGTGGTATCTCTGGATATGGGCATTTCGAGATCTCGTTCGGGATATCCCATCAGTAGTATTAGTTGATGATCATGACGTGTATCAACAAAACCTGTGGGGGGAAAAAGGAAAACAAGCCCCTCAAAATAATGCCCGTAAAGGAGGGTATGTTGGGAAAGGAGATTTCATCAACCTTGTCCAGCGTACACAGTGCAACCACAATCCCGATCCATTCGATCCCACCCCAGTCAAACGAGGAATTGATGTCTACTACACCTCATTCCTATATGGTGGGGTGGATTTTGCTCTCGTCGAAGATCGGAAGTTCAAGAGTAATCCACCGAAAGAAAAAGTGCTCAAACAGTTAGATTTCGATGGTGTCCTTCTCGGTGAGCGTCAAAAGCAATTTTTGCACAAATGGATAGCAAAACTCGACAACGACTCAGTGCCAATCTGTCTGAGCCAAAGTCTGTATGGATGCGTTGAAACCACGCCCGACGGTCTTCCGGCGATAGATTTAGATTCAAATGGATATCCGCCACGTCAGCGAGACGACGCCGTGAATATTTTACAAAAGGCAGGTGCGTTGGTTCTCTCCGGTGATCGTCACCTTGCTTCACTTGTTCGCCATGGGGTCGATCACCATTCGGATGGGATGCTTGAATTCAGTGGGCCTGCCTGTGCAGCAATTTACCAGCGATGGTTCAACCCGAAATGGTCGCTCAAAAACGGACGAAGCCAGCCAAATACCGGTGACTTTACAGACATTTTTGGCAACAAAGTACGTGTATTAGCCGTTGCTAACCCAAAAATCGACTTCGATACGTATCGTTCCAACCGACATGAACGTGGACAAGCAATCAGAGACCGAGATTTGAAACGTGAAGGGTATGGACTCGTTCAAATCGATCATACAGAGAACCAGTGTCTCATAGAGTGTTGGCCACGAGACGAAGACCCAACCAGTGATACAGCCACGCAATTTCCAGGTTGGCCCATCAGTCGTTCGTTCAATCAAATAAAGAAATCAGGTAGCAAATAGCAGGTTATTTGTTCAACTTCTCTATCTTCGAACACCGAACTCGTGCACTTCCGTGAGAAGCGCGCTGAGAGTCAGCAAGTCGAGGACAAGTATCTCAATGTCCTCAAGCATGCCAAGAACGTCGCCAAGACGAATGACGTGATGGTCACACGGTTAGGCTATCGGGAGGTTGCGACGCACTATGGATGTGCGTACACAAACGATGGCTATCGCGTCATGGAAGAGATGGCCGAGCGCGTTCCAGGCGTGAGCTACAAAGAGTCACGAACGCTGTGTGTGGACGATGCAATGGGCGTCGGTGGTCACCACATCGAACTCACGTTCGCCCACCCCGACTTGGCGGGATGGATGCGAGCCCACGAAGCAAACGCGGGAGGAAACGGAGGGCGCTAATTATAGCGTTTTAATCACGGGGGGTCGCAGAACCCCCGCTCGAACCACACCACCACACGAGATTCACACCGCTATGCCGGTGAAACATGGTGGTAGTAATCGGTTGGTTACGGTGGGGTGCGTCTTTCTCTGCGTCATTTTCTGCGAAACGGAGGGGGTCGCTCTCGCGATCCCTCTCTATTACAATATTATAATCGACTCCTTTTACTGCCGACACAAAAGTCCAATTGTTGATCCAATATTGAGAGTTCTTTTCTGTCGTTCGATGTTTTGCTTCGCAATCGAGACGTAAACTAGCAGTCGATGTCTATCCTCATCTACTCGTTTTATTATAGTCATTTTGCCAAAGCTAGACTGGTTCTACAGAAGATGCCCACAGCCATATAACCAGTTATATTATTAGAAAAGCGAAGGTATCATATTCACGGCTGGTGAATATTAAGTCCTAAAAAGATGGGTTCGCCGATCATATCGGGAGTAATCGACCGAATTAGTGGAAGCGGAAACGGGATACTTCGAGTCGACAACACTGAATTCAATCTTGGCCCTCTTCCCCATACCGCCGTCGGAAATTCCGTGGTTGCAGTACCACTTTCTGGAACCTGGGCTGTTTGTCTCACGCCCTATACTGAGAAAGACGAGTATCTTTCAGAGTTCTTGGAAACGACAGGGAAAAACCTGAACGAGGTAATGGAGGCATTCGCAAATACGGAAGGGCCAATCAATAAGTACTTTCAAACAGATCTTCCAAATCAGTTTCCAGAAGACCTTGTAGTGGGATTAACCTTGGACGTTAAGATTGTAGTCAGCGATTCTGCTGTAAGTTATGTCATATTCAACGAAGGAAACGTTATAGAAGTCGATGTTCCGTTCCTCCCACCAGGTTACGAGACAACCATTGAGATTACAGACTCAACTTCGCTGATTCCGACGGGAGTAGTAGCCGAGTCAATAATAGAAGATGGACCTGATTCAGGGACGGAAATTACTGTTGATATTATGGGGAAAAAAGGGTCTACTGCATATGCGATCCACGAATCCGTTCCTGTGGTTTTACCGGAGTGTGCTGCCACTGTGGGAGATCAAGTCCACGTCCAAGTCGTATCGGAAGAAACAGGCTCTATACGGGCAGAAGTAGCGGCGTTATCGGAGGACAACCGGTTGGCACTCGGCGACTCGTTAGAAGTGAAACTTGATATATCTCCTGCTAATAAAAAGATAGCACGGATTATAGAAGATTTACCAGTTCTGATTACCCCGCCGGCTCTCCCGATACATGGTGAGGTACCACTCGTAGTCACGGACGTTAAACCGAACACGGTTATCGCGGAAATCGACTTTACAGCATGGAATGGGGTCAAATTCGAGATCGGTCAAATACTAACACTTAAGGACTTCAATTGGTATGAGAACCGATTAATAGGGGAACACGATGGCGTGCAGTTTACTATTTCTGTTTCTGAGAAACCGCCTACTGTTCCAAAGGCTCTCGATGTCGTGATCACCGATATCTCTCCAAGTGAGATATCAACAAGTATCGAGCCCCATCCGCGACTTGAATCTCTCGATGAGGAGGACTTAATCACGTTATCAATCGACGAAAAGCAAGAAGGGTATCTACTCGGGGAACATCGACGATTTCCGGTATGGATTCCGTTCGATGGGGAAATAGTGCCATCTGAACTATCCGTTACCATTACTCAAATTACAAATCACGGTATCTTCGCCTCGCTCGCTACACTCCCGGATCGAGCACTGCCAGGTCAAGGTGAAATCGTTCCTGCGAAAGTCGAAGACGAGGATCTGGCTACTGCGACTGCGTTTTTGAAAACATCCGGTGAGACCGATCCATATGCTGTTCCAGTAATCTTTCCAATTACTACTGACGTCAAAGGAGAAGTCGGCGTCGAAATCGTCGCCGAAGATGATCCGTATCTACTTGGGGTTCTCCGATTAACTGGCGGGGGAGCAGACACAAAATTAGTTCCGAATTACCTATCGGAAACCCAGCGAGCAATCATCGCAGTTCGAAATCGATTGCTTGGCAAAGCCGTGTCGGCTTGGACAGCCGCTGCCAAAGAGACAAATAACGAACTCAGAGAAGTGGAGGCCCGACGGGCAGCAGCGTATGGAAAGGCAGAAATGGCACTAAATGATGGTCAATATGAGACGGCCGAATCGAATATTAAGGATTTCAAATCATACTTGTCTAATACTAATATTCTGGAAAAGTATCACCACAATCTCGATCTCGAATTGGATGTTTATACCCAGTTAATAACAGCGACCCGCAGGCGTGCACCAGATTCAGCTACTGGATTACAGCGAATCGCATATAACATCAGCTCCAGAACTCAGATTAATCAGGCGGCAGCTAAGATCCCGATTACTTCGTGGGATCAAGATCCTGACTGGAACATGGTTTTCCCACACCCGTTTGTGGTTGACCGTATGAGCCAACTCTGTGAAAAGTTCGATTCGATACCAGATGCCGCGAAAAACATCCTCACGAATGTGGCTACGTTAGAGGAGATGCAATGGTCGGTACCACCCGCCTCTGAAGCGGAACCTCAACCGACTGGTTCGCTTGACAAACCTTCGATCCCCTTGGAATTGTCTGAAGTTAGTGAGCAAAATTCCCAGTCACGGGGGCAGCAGGACAATGAAGAGGAAACTTCATCACCACCCAACAAGGAACGAAACTCGGAAAAAGTTTCCAGCAGTGAGCCAAACAATAGGAATTCACTTGAACACGATTCTGAAGCAAGTACAGTGACCACTACTGGTACTGTCGAAAACAACAAGCTATCGGAGACTACAGACGCCAATTCGTCGGAGAGTGATGGCACAGTTTCCGTTAGAGGGTCCAATTCGACAATGGGGCCAATAGATGAATTGGTAGTCGAAAAGGAGAGTCCAAAGACTTCTAGGGTGTCTAATGAACTTCGGTCGTTGAGACGAAAAGCCGAACAGGCTGCCTCAACTGATCCGACACGAGATACGTCTCAAACTGGTGGTGGATCAAGATACCAGCGAGCACAGCCAATTAAGGAGTTCGTGAAGACACGTGCTGATGGCATGTGTGAGGCCTGTGGAGAAGCCGCGCCCTTCGAGAATAGAGCTGGGGAACCATATTTAGAGGTTCACCACATCGACGAACTTGGAAAAGGCGGTGAAGATCATCCGTCAAAAGTCGTTGCGTTGTGTCCAACATGTCATAAACGGATTCATCACGGACAAAAAGGCGGAAAGATTAACGAAGAACTTCGTGACAAACTCCAAAATGGACTAGCAGAGGTTGGGACTAAATAAGTTGAATTTTAAATGGCCTAAATTCTTCTATGATTTAGAGGCCGAGGATATCGATTGCACCTGCCTGAAGTCCAAGCATGGCAAGTTTAGCAGCAACACTTGTACTATACCCTTTAGCATCGTCAATAAACTGCCTCAGCCTACCTGGATCAGGATCATCACTTTCTAATTCATCGTCAAATTGTTCAGTAATCTCTTGGAGTTCATCTTGATAAGCAGCAGCTTGTGGATCAAGTTGTATCAATTCCATGATGGATTCAATAGTCACTTGCTGGTTTACTTCTTGCTGGACATTTTGATTTGAATCGACAGATACCATCACCATTCGGTTCGTGGTATCGTTTCCATTTTTCCGCTCAGGGAGTTCGTAATCTAACGCATTTGCAATTCGCTCACATCCGGATCGAATTTCATGTAGAGCTTCGTCACGCCGTTTGGAAGGTATATACGTACTAAATTCGGGAGTGTTAACAGATCCTCCTTCTGTACGTCCTTCTACTTGTTTTGTGTCGATGATTATTTCATTGTCCTTGAACTCATCTTGTAGTTTTAATAGTACGCGATTGAAATCCTCGGCCAATGGCTCGGTCGCATCCTGATATTCGTTTTCAATTGCTTCTGTACTTCGCTCGAAAATCCGTCCTAATTCGGATATCCAGTAATCTATTTTCATGTGAAAAATATAGCAGTTAGAAGTATTTATATTCAGTTATTTACTGTATTGACTACTCTGTATCTAATTAAGAGTATAGAAATTGACTCACCGTCAACTCTGATCTGGCACCGCTTGAAACAAGAGTTGTATTAACAACTACATTCCACAATTTTCAAACAAATGATTGTAAGCTCGACTCGGTATACTGCCCTAATTCCTCCTCAATATCCGATTCCCGCCACCCAAGCGGCGACAACACACTTGCTGCTGCACGAACCAACAATTCTCGATAGATCCCGACATCATACTCACCAAGCTCCTCACTCGCCAACAGCACCCGCTCTCGCGACTGCTTCGCATCGTCCACCACCACATACGACACACTCTGCCCAGGCGCACGTCCCAATCCCAAATCAGCCGCCCGCTCTAGTGCCGCTACACTCCGTGTCGACTGTGTATAGTCCTCCCGTCGCTTCGAAACCCGATTCGTGATCACCAACTCATTCGGATCAACTGCCCCACGCTCAAGTCGATCGACCCACGACCGTAGTTCCTCACAAACCGCCTCTGGATCACGATACGCATAGACCGCTCGAATCAACGCTTTCTGCGCATCGTCGAGATACGATAGCGAACACCGCTGACGACACTCGATTCCCCGATATTTGAACTCGTCTTCCCCGGCTTCTTCATTTCTATGAGTATCAACTACTGTTCGGATATCCAAGTGTAGCCGCGTGGCATGGCATATAACACGTTCGTTTCATTTGCCATCTCTTCGATTTGCTGTCGTGCGAGACGACCTATCCGGGAGTACTCGTGGTAGTTACGCTCTCTTTCCGAGACAGGCTCGGTGTAGAGATAATTCTTATTTGAATAGAGTGCGAGATACGTCTCGACCGAATCCGGTAAGTCGGTTAGACGTTCGAGATCTTCTTTGATTTTGTTTGGGCCGAAGTCGAGTTCGTCTTGAATCTCTCCATCTTCGTGGTGCGATCCGAGTCTTGTTGACCGTGCATGGGTCGGGAATTTATCCTTGTTTTTCACAAATTTGAGTTCAATGACTGCGCTAAAATCACGCTCATCGAATTTCTTCACGCCGTCAATCCATCGAACTGGATGCGTTAGCCGTTCGTTCAGGACAACAATATCGAATCGATTGTTTTTCTCTTTGGAGACTTCACCATGAACCCGAGTGAGACCTTGTTCTAAGAATGCCGATTGAACAGCCTGCCATTGGTCTTGCTTGTAGCTGGTAGTGTTTTCGAAACTGGTCTGCTCAACCTCTGCAGAGAGACAATCCTGCGTTCGGAGTTTGTTTCGTAGACATTCGTGATGTCGAGCTTGGAGATCGTACTCGGTGACGAAATCTGCAGGGTTATCTACGAATTCGCGTGCGATCTCTTCGACGACTTCTGAGTACATATTTTGTTCTCATAAATGCACGCTATTAGTAGCATAGTCCAGTGAATAGAAAAGGTGAATCGAGCAAGATTTCTCTTATCGCCGTTGTTAGGATAATATACTAACCATGCAACTTACAGAGAGTTCCGAATGCTGTCAGCGGGCGACGCAATGAGAGTTAACGGCAATCCGGACTTGGCAGGATGGATGCGCGTCCACGAAGCTAATACAGAGACCACGAACGATGGTCGCGGATTATGATGGTATAATCACGGGAGTTTTTCGAACCTCCATTTTGACGACGCCACTATCCGAGATCAATCACTTAGTCCAGATGGAACATTGTGGTATAATCGACTACCTCACCAGTGACTTTCGAAGACGACTTGATTGAGAACATGCAGAAGTGTCCCGAGCTAACGGTTGAATGCCAACTTAAGGTCATCTATTGCGGGATGAGGGCCGGACATAGGTCGCATATTCAGTACTGCGAGATTCTGAATCAGAAATGATGAGAGCGAACAAATTATTATCCTAGTAATTAATCGTTCTTACTAATCATGGAAACCAGAACGGTACACTTGGATTCTCTTCTAACAGACGGATTATTCGATATTCCCAGTTACCAACGAAGTTACTCCTGGAGAGAACTGCAACTTCAAGACTTACTGGAGGATTTGCTCTATCTTCCCAAGGGAAAGACACACTTCTTTGGGAACATCATTTTAGACAAGCAAGAGGAGCAATTCCGAACGGACCGTGGCAGACGGTTTGAGAAATTTGATGTTGTTGACGGGCAACAACGCTTGACCTCTGCGGTCATTTTTCTCCATGTGGCCGCACAATTCGATGATACGGTGGCCAATACACTTGACGAGGATAATCTTCTTTTTCCGGTCACAGAACGACCGAGATTGCTCCCGCAAGACCAGGACAAGGAATATTTCCGCGATAGCCTACTAGGGTCCGCCACAATTGAGACCGAGACGCCGTCTCAAGACCGACTCAAACAGGCCTACGAATTCTTTGAGCACGAATTCCAACAATTGGACGATGGCAGAACAATTCAAAAGCTGGTCGAGAAGCTTCGGTATGATTGTCGAATAAATGTCGTAGAAATAGACGACGAATCAGAAGCTGCTTCGATCTTCGAGAGTTTGAATGATCGTGGGAGGTCTCTGTCGACCCTAGATAAGACGAAGAGTTTCCTGATGTATATGGACGATCGCTCCAGCAATAATGGAGCATTAGAGGAAAAAATCAAGGATAGGTTTGGGAGCATCTACCGGGAGCTATTCGTGCTCACTACTGGCCACGAGCGGGTCAATGATTTCGATGAAGACAGTTTCCTGCGATTCCATTGGGGTATCTACGATGGATACGATTCTAATGAGTACTTCAACGGATTTGAAACCTTGAAAAACCGGTTACGAGAGCAATATCGAGCTGGAGATCTTGAACAAGTGCAGAAAGAGATTGATCACTATGTCCAAGATCTCCGAGAAGCTGCTTCGGCATTTGCGGCTATTTTCGAGCCAAAAAACCGCCCGGAGAAGGTCCAACCGTTATTGACGGAATTATTGGAGCTTGGGAGACTGGCGAATGTTCTTCCCGTACTGATGGCATCATATCTCAGATTCGGCGATGATGAACCAGAAGCATTCGCCAAGATCATCAAAGCGTGTGAAACGTTGGTCTTCAGAATGTATGCGATCGATAGCCGCCGTTCAGATACAGGGAGAGGCCGATTAGTCCGGCTCGCCCATGAGATACATAACGACCGGTCGCTCGAACCTCCGGAGATTGTGATGAAGATCGATACTATAACGGATCGGTACACTTCCGATGACCGATTTGAACGAAATCTTCGCGACCCTGGCTTCTACAACAGCACCACCAGTCGAGACGCCAAGTATCTGCTCTACAAGTATGGCCAACAAATCGATTCAGAGGCTGGCGAAGAAGTACTCAAGGACGTCTCACATATCCTCTCACCTGAGTTCCAAGTTGAACATATTCTTGCCCGACAACTGCCGGAAGCTGCTATTCCGGAGAATTTAGTCGGTGAATTTGATGAACACGTTCATCGACTGGGCAACCTGACTATTGCCAGTCGATACTGGAATAGCTCCTACGGCAACTTGCCATTCGCAGAAAAGAAACGAGCCAGTGGCAGTCGCGAGAAGGACTACGAATCCTCAGCCCTCCGAGTGCAACGGGAGTTGGCTGACTACAAAAAGTTCTTTAGAGTAGAAATCGACGGTCGAGAAGATATCCTTGTGGAGTTTGCCCTTGAAAATTGGTCGATAGAGCCACCAGAGATTGAGCAATCGATAGAGGATGTCCCTGAAGACTTTGTTGGATATTTCCCCCCTAGTTTCTTCGAACGGTTGACCAACAAGCAAGAAGCGATGTTTCGTATTTTGTACGATGCTGAGGCTCCAATAGGGACAGACGAGCTAATCCAACGAATAGAAGAAGAATATGGGGAAACTGTCGATGGAAGTAGCGGATTGTCGGGGATTCTCGCGGGATTAACTGCCAAACATTCCAAGGAGTTCAGACGTTCAATCATGCCGGCTCAGTGGATGGGAGACCAGTACGAATGGCGACTCGCATTAGATGAAGAACAGGAACAAATATTCAAAGAGAAGTTAAAAATAGAGAGATAATTCACAAGCCCTACGAACGTCGCTAAACGTGGAATGCTTAGAGAAACGAGTTGAGACTGACTTCGTCATAACTCGCGAGAAATTGCTTAATGCGTTTCTCACGCCAGCCTAGCGGTGACAACACACTCGCCGCAGCGCGAATCAACAACTCCCGATAGAACCCGACATCATACACGTCTAATTCTTCACTCGCCAACAGCACCCGTTCTCGCGATTTCTTCGCATCATCAACCACAACATACGACACACTCTGACCTGGCGACCGCGCCAACCCCAAATCAGCCGCCCGCTCTAACGCCGCTACACTCCGCGTCGATTGCGTGTAGTCCTCCTTCTTCTTCGAAACGCGATTCGTAATCACCAACTCACTCGGACCGACCGCCCCTCGCTCAAGTCGATCAACCCACGACCGTAGTTCCTCACAAACCGCCTCTGGATCACGATACGCATCGACCGCTCGAATCAACGTTTGCTGCGCCTCGTCGATATACGAGGGCGTACTTCGCTGACGACACTCGATACCTCGATACTTGTACTCATCTTCGCCAGCGACCTTTCCGAAATACTTCGTCAACGCACCAGCATCCGAATCACGCAACGGCACGAACGATATCCAGTCGTAGTGGGCTTCATGCTCAAGCCGAATTGCCACCTCTTCAGAAATCTCAGAGACAAGCTTAGACAACGAGGTCTGTTCCTCGCCGTCGATTGGCGTCACCCACACGCTATCGACGATCCCATGCACAATGCGCCACCCGTTCTCCTCGAGCACTGCTTTCGTCTCCAACAGAATCTCCCGTGCATACGCATTGATCGCTTCGTGGCACTCGATCCGCCCGAATTTCGCATTCGAAAACCCCTGATAACCGAAACACGACACTAGAATCCACTTGATCGCACTGGACTGGCCTTCCAGTTCATCGCGACGTTCTTCATCCTCAGTCTCGCGAATCTCGGCTTTGATCGCATCACGGTCCTCGATCAACGGCTCAAGCACGTCCGGAAGATACCCCCGCTCGTCACAAATCGAATACCCGATGCCCGGCACGTCCTCCCGACCAGCATGGCACTCACACCGAATCTTCTCGGGACTCACGTTCCGCGTGACGATGATATTGGGATACAGCGAGGAGAAGTCGAGTTCGTGGACATCCTCGTGTAACCCAACATCCGGCGCGAACGTGAACCCACCCCGGTCGGCATCGTGCAGTTGGCGCATCGTCTTGAACTTCTCGTGCCGCCACGACCGCCAGGGCACGAGCACATCGCGCTCGCGAGCTTCCTGGATCTGGATCCCGGTCAGAATATTCCCGATCGATGACCACGCTAACTCCTGCAGTGGCTTACCCGACTGTTCGACGAGATACAGACAGCCGTCGAGGTTTGTCTGATTCCACATGAACGTATTCGAGCCGTCGATGATCACCCGCCCAGGAAGATTGTAGCGTGCTGGAGAGTGCCCGACTTGCCCGTAGCTTTCGTAGGTTGATTCACCTGCCAACTGCTGCCACCCTGGACGTCGTCCAAGCTGGAACTCCACGTCGAGCCGATCGGCCTGCTGGAACAGGACTGGAATGAGGTCGCTCGTATTTAAGAACAGAACGTCGGGGTCAACACGCTCAACACGAGCCGACAGTGTGGTTAGCACGTCCTCCCCACTCCCGGTCACCGTCTCATCCTCGATCGTGAGTTCCGTGACTTGATCACTCGCAAGCTCCGTCTCCGAGACAGCAATCTGCATCTCCGAGAGTTCGCGGGTCGGGAGTGGGTCAATCTCCGTTTCGAGACAGTAGCGAAACTCCCGCGAGAAATCGACGTTGTAGCAGCGATACTCACCAGGCGAACCCCACTTGCTCACCATTCGGGCCACCGAGTTGACCGCCTTGAGGTCAACCACATCCACTCGAAGTACTTGCTCGGGAACGTGGCGGAAGCTCACGCGTTCATCAACCGTAGCAACCCGACCAACAGCGGGATGGTCACGGAGTGCAGCACGCGCTGTGGAAAAATCACCGTCACCATGAACAGAGACGTAGATTGTCGGCGTATACGACTCATCGACTTCACACTCCACCCCCATCTCGGTCACCGACCAGGTGAGGACGTCGCCGTCGAGGTAGTCGATTTTGTACACCATCGCCTCATCCCTGACCGTTCAAATCGTCCTCGACGTGATCAAGCCGGTCTTCCAAATCGTCGAGTTGTCGCTGCTGTTCGATGAGGATCGAGATGAGGATCGGCGTCTCGACGAACAATGGCTTGTGGACCGTGCTGGGATCGGTATGCAACTGAGCATACTCGAAGAGTCGATCAAAGACTGCTTGATCAGTCGGTCGAAGCGCTCGTCGATACTCGTCCCATCCTGCTTCAATATGGCTGGTTTGGCTCATTGCAGGTAAACACGACTACCAAGATCCCCTTAGGCAAGCCAGGGTCGCTTCCGAATATTCCAATACAGAACGTATCAACATCGACCAGTCCGAGTGACTACCGTGCTGGGCAGCGCAGCAAAGGGTGGATCACTCGCTCTCCATTGGTGGTGGAGCCTGGTCCATGTCATCAATAGAAACCCACCGGACACTCACGCTGTCTCTGACCATTCGGCCACGTTGAGTCCCACATTTTGTGCACCAAATCTCGATGAAGACGAGCTGATGTGGAACGAATTGGCCGATACATTTGTGCTGAATTCCACATCGGTCTGACTGACAGCTGGAACGAGGGTATCGATAGTTCGATTCCGCCTCAGCTGACGCAGTTTGACGCGACTCTACCGCGGTCAATCAGGATCAGAACGTTCGGCAAGGGCGGTGGAATCCGATACTGTTCCATCCGTTTCCGATTCGGATTTCCGAAAGTCCGGTTCTCGACGGGCAAGGCATTGAACAGGATTAGGTTAGTATATTATACTAACCACAGACACAAGATATCGGCAGTGAATCGTGTTAAACGCGCTCGTTAATTGACAATTTGACCTAACCCAGGCGTTTTTTCGCCCCCTAAGGGGTGCGGGGCGTTCCAGACTGAGCGTCTCGATGAAGAGTGATTTCGATGATACGCAGCAACAGCTACGCGACCGGCTTCGATGAAGACGTACCGAGCGAACTAACCAACCAGTGTCCCAGATGTGGCGGCCGGGTCACTACGAACGTGGTTGTGACCAGCTGTGAGGACTGTAGGCTTGTTATCGACGACCAGTGGCCTGTTCAGGGAGCGAAATTTGCATGAGAGATCTCTTGACGCAGCTTCTTGGCCGGTCACAAAGCACCGTCATTGCGGAGTGTCGCCAGTGTGGTACAGTGGTTGAGGTCGAGGCGACCAACTGTCCGAACTGTGACCACGATGGGATCGCAGTCTATCGATTTGATTAACAACTCTTGGATAGCCTCCCAGTGTGCTTGTAAAGCTAAACCGAAACCTCATATATATGGATTCACTATTACTTACCATGGTAGGGAAAGCACAGCTTCGGGTTCTTGGCGCAGTATCCGATGAACAATCACTTACGGCGCTGCATGAGCAGACGGGATACAGCATGAGTCGCATCCACGAGGTTGTTGAAGGACTCGAAGCGGATGGTCTCGTCGTCACCCGGCATGGCGACCGTAATCGCCGACTCGTTTCTCCGGTTGAAACCACTGTCTACACAACGTACCGGCGACTACAAGTCCAACACCCTCATATCGACTTCCCAGCACTCCTCTCGCATCGTACACTACACGTCTGCTGGTTTCTAGATCAGCCACGAACGGTTCGTGAAATCACCGATCGTCTTCCGATAACACGCCAACGTGTGTATCAGCTGCTCAAGCCATTACGAGAGCGCGCAATCATAACCAAGGATGGACCACGATTCGAGATCGCTGATGATCTCGGCGAACTCGTCGCCTTCGCACACGCGGTCGTCGAGCATGAACACCAACAGCGGGCACGAACCCTCGCATCGAGTGCAACTGTCCTTTGGTGTACGCCTGCTGAAGCCCTCGTTGCCGTCGAAACTGAGGACGACCGGGAGCGGTTAGTCGAGACGAACCGGTGGATTGTAACGGGACTTGCTCGATTCGCGGGCTATGGACTCCAGTTCTTCTCGGCGAACCAGCCTCCGCTGTTTTACTCTGAACTCGACACCGAGTTGAGCGTCGAACAACTCGTCTGCCATACACTCCGGACAGGTACTGACCAACGGCGAACGAGCTATGCACTCCTCTTGGTTGTTAGTGCAGGCTACGATGAAGACCGACTCCGAACCATTGCAGCCGACTACGACCTCGAATCGATCGTCGAGGAGATGCTCTCGTTTCTACAGAGCGAGGCGGTCGATTCAAGATATATTCCGACTGAACGTGATTTCGAGATGCTCAAACAACAGTACGAGGTGACTGCATGACCGTCTTTCGTGGCCGTGAGGCAGTCGTCTCGTTCCTACAGGACGTGAACGACGAGTTGAACCAAGATGTCGCAGTCTATCTCGTGGGCGGAAGCGCAATGACGGCACACAGTCTGAAAGATCAGACGAAAGATATCGATCTTGTTCTCGGTGTTTCGACGGAATTCGAACACCTTCGGGATGCACTGCTCGAAATGGGATTCAACATCGATAGTGAACCGACAGCTGCATTCGACGATGTTGGTCGTACGTTCCAACTGTCGAGTGACATGGGCGTACAAGTTGATCTGTTCGAAGAGCAAATCGTGGGGCAAACTTCGGTTGTCAGCAACAATGCGGGATAGAGCAGAACACGTCTACACGGATACGTCCATCCGGGCATTTACATTGGCAAAAGAGGATATGTTTCTGCTGAAGGGTGTCGCTGGTCGTGGGTACGACCCCGAGGATATGCTGACGCTGATTCGGACGGGACTCTCGTTCGAAATAGTGCGTACAGAACTCGAGCAGCAACTTCCCGTCAATAGAGGGACAGTCGAAGCACGACAGGTACTGGACTACGCACACCCACTGATGACGCTCGAACAGACGATATCACGGTTCGATGGTCTCCCATCCACGTTCACTGATGAGGTTGGACGACTTGCAGATCAGGCGTTCACCGAGCGGGAAGTCCTTGTTGCACTCACGGATGGCGAACGTCCTATAGACGACGTCTGTCGTGAAATCGTTGATAAAGAACAGTCTGTGGATGATACCGATACTGTTGAGGCAGCTATCGACCGTCTTGAAGAGAAGCAGATCGTGGTACGTGAAAGAAAAAGGGTATCGATTGCCGAGTCTGTATCAATCTCATAACTAGTTTTCCTTTCTAGAGGTAGAGTCTCGATAAGCGTTGACAATGTACCATCTCCACTCGATGCTTCACATAGACGCTCGCTCATACCCCACTCGTATACCCAGTATAAAAATGACTATACGAATATAGACTTCGAAGGGTACCACAGAAATGCCCACGCGAGAGCTTCCGGACAAGACACCCGGAAGACATATCCCGAAACATTCGAATCTGTACTAATCTCCAGAAACGCTCCCAGTAGAGCCGAAGCTCGGGAATTCCGATTAAATACGAACACGTTCGCTCGTCAGTTGCACCAATATCCATATTTCACAGCACCCGACCTTGTGAAGTACCTCGATGTCTCGCGTCGACCCGCGTATAAGATTGCCGACGACCTCGAAGCGGATGGTCTCATCGAGGAGATCACTGGAAAACAACATGGAAAGGAGTACAAAGAGTCGATGTGTTCGACATCCTCGAGTGAGAAGCAAACAGACAGGAGACGACGTACAGCTGTTTTTTGTACCCCCTGACGGGTGCGGGGTACGCTGTATGTGCCTCGTGGAGAGCCAATGTCCAGTGAAAACCACGTCCTGTCCCATCTGAGGTACAGTAAGCGAGTCGCAAAGCGCGCCCAGTACGAAGCCCTCGAATGTTCACTCACAGCGAGGGGTGTCCTCGTTCGCAATACGAGTCACGCGAATCCAGTCGACCATGAATATCTCGTCACCGTTCGCGACGGGATACCGATTGCCTGTGAGTGTCCTGCGGACGACCGTTACGATGGGGCATGCAAACATCGGGTTGGCGTTGCGATTCGAACACCACTCCTGCAGGCAGCGACAGACCACTCCCTCGTCGCAGACGGCGGGACACAGATTGAGAAGGATGCTGAAACCCATATAGAAGACAGTTACACGGATCAGCCAGCGGACTGTGACTGTGATGGGCTTGGTGGATTTCCGTGTTGGCCTTGTGTACGATCCGGGCGTCGCGATCTCCTGGAAGAGTAGTACAAATCACGTGTGAATCTGCGCTTCTTGCAGGAGGATTTTATTAGCGCCGGCGATGGGTGCCGGCGCACAAATGAAGTGTTGTGTGATGGAGTTGTGTCGAATCAGTGTGTTGGCAGGGTAACCAAAATGCACCAGGTAATTTACGCACTCGTAGAGGCATCGACCGAAGAAACGGCACTTGCATGCGGAAAAGCAGCGTTCGACCGATTGGTCGGCGCTGGTCCTGACAATGCTGCCATCTTTGATTACTACGTCACGTTTGACGATGAGCGGTCGTCCGTCGCAGGGAAAGCTCGGTGGGGCGAACTTCCGGTCGTCGCACCAGTCGACTCCGACGAAGGAACGGAACTCTTAGAACGTGGCTGGGAGGCAACCAGACAGGAGTTCAAACGAAATCTCGAGCGGGTAAGAACGGCGGTCACCGAGTTTAGTGACGATGAACTCATGCACGACAAAGATCTCTCTCGACACGCCTGTTACAATCTTGGCGCGTATCGTGGCCCGTCGCTCTACCTCTACACCGAGTTCGGCGACGCAATTCGTAATCGTGAACACCTCGATCACGTGCTCGATGCCGACGAGCAACTGTGGATCATCCCGGCAGACGTCCACTATTAAGCAACCAGTAGTCACATCCTCTTCGCTCAGCGATTAACCAACACTAGCGGAACTTTGTGAGTAGTGTTGGTTAATCTGGGCAAAGTACCATTCTCCCGAGTTAATTACGAGCATTTTTTCGCCCCCTGAAGGGTGCGAGGCGTTCGAAAGTGAGCGTCTCGACAAACAGTGATTCTTATGGTTTGAATATGAACCAGAAAGATGACTGTACTCGCAGTAATGATACTTCAAAGTACGATACTTCAGAGTACGGTTATACGAAGTACTATATTGGGCGAGATGCTAGTGACGAGTATGGCCGCCTTCGTCAACCGAACTGAGGAACTCTCTCGGCTTCACAGCCTCTACGAGGCAGATGAGGCAACGCTTGCAGTCATCTTTGGGCGACGACGACTCGGCAAAACCGAACTCGTCAAGCACTCGCTCCAAGACGACAATGACGCAGTCGTCTACCAAGCGAAGCAGAAAACATCTAACCTCCAACTCCAGCAGTTCATCGAAACCGCATCAGAAACGTATCCCGGGCTCTCACGGATTCGTGAAGACTGGGATGCAATTCTCGGCTACCTCACTGAACAGGATGCGACCATCGTCCTCGACGAATTTCCATATCTCGTCGAACAGGATCAGAGTCTTCCCTCCGTTCTGCAGGCGATGTTCGACCACGAACTCGACGACTCGACCGCGACCATCGTTCTCGTCGGGTCCTCAATCAGCATGATGGAGGAAGCAGCCCTCCTCGGGAACAGCCCACTCTATGGCCGTTCGTCACTGAAGTTGGATATCAGGGAACTCCCGTTCGACGCTGCCATGGAATTTTTCCCCGAGAACTACACAGCCGACCAACAGGTTCTCATGTGGGGTATCTTCGGTGGCGTCCCGTACTATCTCGAAGAAGTCGCTCCCGACGTAAGCCTCGGAGAGAACATTCACCACACGATCCTCTCACGTCACGGGTCGCTCCACAACGAACCCGACTATGTCCTCCGGATGGAACTCGCCGAACCGACCCGGTACTTTTCGATATTAGAAGCTATCGCCGGCGGGAACACGAGCCGTAACGGGATTGCTGGCACGACCGGCATCGACTACAATCAACTATCGAAGTACCTCCAGCGACTGTCACGACTTCGATTGGTCGACCAGCATGTCCCGGTGACCGAACAGAAAGAACGGAGCAAGCGAAGTCGCTATCGCATCCGCGACTACTTTTTCCGCTTCTGGTTCCACTTCGTCTACGGCACCGGTGACCGATACGACGAACTCGGAGATAACGCCTACGAGGCTGTAATCGAACCAGAGCTTCCGGACTTCGTCAGTCAGGTCTTCGAAGATCTCTGCTGTTCAGCCGTTCGGACACTCTATCCGGAGTACACAATTACAGAGAGGGGACAGTGGTGGTATGGTGAACACGAAATCGACGTCGTGGGGCTCACAAACGAAGAAACACTCATCACAGGCGAGTGCAAGTTCCAGCAATCGCCGCTTGGATACGACGCGTTCTCAAATCTTCTAAATCACGTCGAAGAACTGCGCTGGACACCAGCCAACGGAGGAGAGCGAACGCATGAGTACGCGCTGTTTTCACGGAGCGGGTTCAAGCCATCCGTGGAAGAAGCTGCCGCAGAGCGCGATAATCTCCGACTGTTCACGGTCGATGACGTCGTCACGGCACTCAAACGGTAGCACTATGTCCGACACCGCTCGTCATTGTTTTTTCGAGACGGTACATCTCTAGTATATGGTATTCATTTTCGACGCGCTCGATCTCATATGACTGAAATCGAGTGGACACCGAAAGCACTCGAACTTTTCGAGGAACTTGAAATCGAACCACAAGAACGGTTTGTCAAAAAACTCGACAAGGTAAAAGATCCCATCACCTGTGAGAGTCCTGCAGATACTCGGTACGAAGGAACGTGCAAACACCAGATTGGCGTTGCAATCCGAACTCCACACCTGCAAGCGGCGACAGACCATTCCCTTGTTGCAGACGGTGGAACACAAATTGAGAACAACCCTGAAGCCAATGCGGAAGACAGTGACTGTGACCAACCAGCGGACTGTGACTGTGATGGGCCTGGTGGATTTCCGTGTTGGCCCTGTGTGCGATCCGGGCGTCGCGATCTTCCTGACGAATAGTGTGAATCTGCACTTCTTGCAGGAAGATTTTATTGGCGCCGGCGATGGGTGCCGGCGCACAAATGAAGTGTTGTGTGATAGAGTCGTGTCGAACCAATGCGTCGGCGAGGTGACTGATATGCACCAGGTAATTTATGCACTCGTAGAAGCATCGACCGAAGAGACGGCACTTGCATGCGCAAAAGCGGCGTTCGACCGATTGGTTGGCGCTGGCCCCGACAATGCTGCCATCTTTGATTACTATGTGATGTTCGATGACGAGCGGTCGTCCGTTGCAGGAAAAGCTCGGTGGGGCGACCTTCCGGTCGTCGTACCAGTCGACTCCGAAGACGGAGCGGAACTCCTCGAGCGTGGTTGGCAGGCTACTAGGCAGGAGTTCGAACGGAATCTCGAACGAGTGAGAACGGCGGTCACTGAGTTCAGTGATGAGGAACTCATGCACGACAAAGATCTCGCCCGCCACGCTTGTTACAATCTCGGCGCGTATCGTGGCCCGTCGCTCTACCTGTACACTGAATTTGGCGATGCGATTCGCAATCGTGAACACCTCGATCATGTACTCAGTGCTGATGAGCAGGTGTGGATCATTCCGGCGGATGTCCACTACTAAGCAAACACCGCGAAGGAATCCTCCTCGCTCAGAGATTAACCAACAGTACGACTCTACTGCGATCGACGTTGGTTAAGTCGAGCAACGGTCCTCCTTCACGAGTGAAGCGACAAGAACGGTTTTTCACCCCTCAAAGGGTGCGGGGGCAGACAGAGACCTTCGCAGGATACACATGACTGAGCCTAACACAGTACCTGAGACAGACATCGAATCGGATCCAAATCGCGAGTCGTCAACCGAAACGGAGTACGTCGAACGAACTGATGTCGGCGTTTCACTCATACTGAGTACGATAATGGCCTCCATCTCGTCGATCAGACGATTCGAGACGTCGGTCTCGAGTTTTTGACTGCGACAGCAGATATCTCGCCACCGTCGATCTCAGAAGCGTATGTTCTCCCGCAGTTCGCGGGTATGGATTATGCATTCACTGCCATCGATGCGATCTATGTCTGGAACTGTGGTGGCTACCAAGTTGCTCGCGATCCGGAGGACTATCCGCTGTTCATTGCCGTCCACGAGTCCGAAGTCGACACCTGGACGGAATTTTTCGATCGATTCGGAATCCCAACTGCGAAGGAACGCCAGCCCGCCGATGACCTCAACGGCGCCATCCAGGTCGTCCTCGAACCACGGTCACAGATCGAGGCCGAGATGGTCGACGGACGACCCGTCATCTCACTCCAGGAAACCGTGACGTTCGCAAACGAGGACTACGCGACCTTTGAATCAGCACTCGACATGCTCGGACGGATGTACAACGACATCGACACTGATGCGAACTACCGCATGGACTGACTGGAATTCCCTACAGCTCTCTACAAAGGTTCAATCGTTGCAGCAGCACTCGTAAGACTGCTGACTGAAATTCTTCACGTGGTCATGGGTCGTCACGGAAAGACTGAACATCATTTCAGCTTGCTCAGCGGTTGCAACCGTATCGCGATAATACGCTGCCGATCGATTGTCAGTGTAGAGCGTCTGGAGACGGCGAGCCGTCTCCTCGGAGAAGACACCGAGTGCCGCGGCACGGTCGTAGGCTCGGGTATGGTTCTGAAAGTTGTCGATCGAGTCGTTCGATGCAGATAGGACATAGAATTCCAAGCTCCGCTCGATGGCTGCGAACGACATCTCGATGACGCTCGTATGGTAGCCATCGTGTTTACGGAGGGTACGGCATGCGTCGAGAAGACGGCACGCCTTTCGGAGCTGTATGACCGGCGGCTGATTCGCCTCCGGATCGAGGTTTTCTTCGTACTCGGGTGCGCCGGTCGTGTAGCCGCCAAATGCATCCTCAGCTCGATCAAGCGCGTCGAGAACCGACGATGAATCCTCAGGCATTGGTCAACACCTCCTCCTTGAGATTCCGGAGTGCCTCGCTCTCGTGGAGCGTGATCGCATCCGTGAAAATATCTGTGAGTCGGTCGGCATAGCCGTGGGCCGACTCAATTGACTCAACCATCACTTGGAACTCGTATCGCTCCCCGTCGAACCGTTCCTGTCCGAGTTCCGTTGCGATCTCGTTCGCCCGATGCTGCTCGCCGCGTGAATCTTCCACCAACACCCACAGATCAATATCGCTCTGCCTGTCCGCTTGTCCTCGGGCGACACTCCCGAAAACGAGGACACCTCGGACGTCGTCCAGTCCCGTGTGGAGTCGGTCGAGCGCCGTTCGGATAGGCTCGTGAAACTCCGACTGTGGAATCCGAAGGACTGGATCATCCGGCTTGGTTACTCTGGACCGATTGATACCGACTGGACGCCGATTGCCCTCGGCCTCTGCGGTCACGAGGCCGTTGTCCTCAAGAATATCGACGGCACTCTTGATGGAGTACGTCGAGTGTTCGGTGAGCCGACTCAATTCCCGAATTGTGAAAGTCTCGTATGGGTTATCGATGAGCAGTCGAAGGATATCGTTCGTGGCTTTATATCGAAACAACTCCGGATTCGGTGCCGGAACTGGAAGCTGGATAGCTCCCCCCTCATTCGACCTCGTGGTCTCGTCGTCCGAGCCATTCTGTTTTGCCATACCTAACACGTTTGCTCTGACAATACAATATTTAAAGTATCTTACGATGTACTACTGGGCAGGACAACTCCTCGTCAGAGAACACTGTTTGTCGTCGCCTTGAGGGCTCTGAGGCGAACTCCCAGTCGTGGCCCCAGTTGATTCAGCCGGCGGCGAGGAGCTTGTAGAACGTGGCTGGGAGGCAACCAGACAGGAGTTCGAACGGAATCTCGAACGAGTGAGAACGGCGGTCAACGAGTTCAGTGATGATGAGTTCATGCACGACAAAGATCTCGCTCGGTACGCCTGTTACAATCTTGGGGCGTATCGTGGGCCATCACTCTACCAGTACACCGAATTTGGCGACGCGATTCGCAATCAGGAACATCTTGAGCATGTACTCAATGCCGACGAGCAGCCGTGGATCATTCCGGCGGATGTCCACTATTAGTTGGTGAGAAATTGTTTCAATTTTCGTTCGAGACGGAAACGTACTTCTCTGTTACGTTACTTACCATACGCGTCGAGGAGATCCCACTCCTCGCGCATCAGTTCTCGAACGCCGTGGTCAAGTATCCCCTCACCGAGTGAGGTAGCCTGGTAGTACGAGTAGAGCCCGTCGCTGCCGGGTGTCTTCTGTTTTCGATTCTCGACGAGTCCTACATCGACGAGTGCATCGAGATGATAGTGGAGTGTGTTTGAGGGAAGGTCAAGGCTCCGTTCGAGTTCTTTTGCACTGTGAGCTCCTGTTTCGGTGAGAAAATGGAGAATTCGGAAGCGGGTTTCATTCCCGATAGCTCGCTGCATGGCTAGATACTGTTCGAGAGAGAGGAGACTGTGTTCCGGCAAGAGTCCTGCCAGATCATCCGCGTCGGGGGACGAACGATCGGTTTCAGCCATATTAAGTACTTACTCACACAGATGCATAAGTACTCGCTGACTCAGCACTTACAGAAAAACAGCCTATTTATATACTGACGCGAAATGGAAGTGTAATGCGCGACCGTCTACTCGACGAACTCGGCGAGCTAGCTCACTCACACTTTCTCGTCTATCTGATGGGGCCATACAAGACATTTGACGTCGATGCACTTCTGGACACGGCTGAAACCGACGAGCGGGAGATCCTCCGTTCGATCCCAGAAACAGTGGACTTCGGTGCACTTGTCGGATCGGACGCCGACCTTGACCAGCAAGAAGCAGTGTTCGATTTGCTGTTGTATGCCCGCGATCGACTTCGGACTGAGCCAGGTGTCAACGCGTTTCTGGCCGTCGATATCGACATCCCGCTAGAGGAGATGGACGCTGCAACCCAAAGTATCGAATTCGCGCTCGCAAGCAACGCCATCATTTACATCGTTCCCAAAATCGGTGATAACCTCGGCGTCGGCATTGAGACTGGATCCGTTCTAGAGGCAATCTTTCGTGAGCACGATGAGCAAGCGCCGACCGCACATCAGGAACGAATACTGTTCATTCACGAATCCGGTGTCCGGAGTGCAATGATCGCTGCCGTTCAAGATCGGTGGGACGCTCGAATTTACTCATATGACGACCGTGATGATCTCGTCCATCAACTTCGGTTGTTCATCCGTGATCTCGCACGACGCGAACAGCGTGGCGACCTCCCACAGCTTAAGTGATATCTCCCCTCTGCTCGCTCTTCCCGGTCTTGTAGCAGTCGGTCACTCCGCAAGGGGACACGTGTCGAAACGACGGAACTCTTTGAACATAGTTGGAAAGGTATTAATAAAGTATCTCGAGTCAACACGGCAATTTTCTGGATTATCATCTCTCAAATGAGGTGTAAACTTCAACAGATGATGAACTACGCACTCAAGAACCCGAGTTCAGAAAGGCGTGATTTGACCTGCTCAACGCCTCTTTGTGTCTCGGTTTCTGACTTCGCTCCAGTGATGATGAGTTTCCCGCTGTTAAACAAGAGAACAACAATTGACAATTCCTTAAGTCGGTACACCAGTCCTGGAAATTGTTCGGGTTCATATTCACTCTCTTCAAGTCCTAAGCCGATAGCGAGCGCATTGAGATTGAGCGATGTTTCAAGATCAGCACTCGAAACCAGATTTTCAATCGAAATCGATGGCTCTTCTGTCACAGGAATTCCAAGCTCACGAAGTTGAGTGAACAGTTCACGATATCCTCTTTTTACGTCTTGTATGCTGTTTGCACCAGTACTGATGATTGCCCCCGAGCGATACAGCAACATTGTCGCCGGAGTCGTCTGGATTCGACAAATCACACCGGGAAACTCCTCGGCATCATACGTGCCACTCGGTAGATCTGCACCCACTTGAGCAACATCGAGTTCTTGGTCAACTTTAGAAACCGCAACAATATTCTCGATCTCGATGTGTGTTGATGAGGGCTGTGATTTCATTGAATAACTCTTAGTTTGTGTGATAATGATTCAACCGGTGTATCATAACTATAGAAGTAGCGTTCTCACATGTACCCATATTAGTGGAAGTGCAATCACAACCGTCACGGCGTTTCGATACCGGAGAAGACGATATTATTTAGTATCTAATGTTGCCCTAAACAATAGAGATAATAGCCAGTTCTTCTGTGTGTTAATCAATAGCAATGTCACAGTATAGAAGCCGGTTAATTGACCGTACGTCGCTTTCGAGCGCACAACAACTCATTAGCAACGAAGAATCCCAAGTTCAAGCTGAAATCGACGCATTCGAGGACTTTCTCGACCGGCTCGACGAAATTCCGCCGCATCCGTATCGAGCAGATGGTGGTTCACTGCGTGGTACAGTTCAATCACGATCGTCTACCTCACACACATTCTCGAGTGCGGTTCAGAAAGCGTACCGTGAAACAGTCCTTGCAGTCGACCATTGGGAAGACGAGTATGGTGAGAACACCGTCTTGGAGAGCATTACAAATGAATTCAGTCCCGAGGTGGCAGCCGGACTGGCAAGCGGGTCAGAGATGTGGTCCCAACCGTTGTGGGATCAACTCAAGAGCGCGAGTGAGGAGGCGATCGAAACCCGCCAGCACTCATACTCGATGGTGACAACAGAGCGACAGCAACTCGAGGAACTCCACAGTTCGCTTATTGACGTTGGTGAGGAGTTAGCTGCAATCGAACGAGGTGAGTTTGCTTTCGAAGAGTGCACCGATCGACTCACGTCAATTGAGCAGCAGCTCGATGATCTGACACGCGATCAGCAATCGTATTTGCACCAGCGCAAGCGATCAAATGAGGAATTATTCACAACGTATGTCTATTCTGACCTCGACACCGATTATCCAGGGTTGGCGGCCATTGCAACAACTCGCCAGCTGCTCGATCGCATCGAACTTCGCCATTGGGCAAGTGCGAACTGATGTTTATCGGGAGTGACAAACCATCAAGTGGGCGTTCGATTTTGCGATGATGACTGTAACCGATCTACTAGCAATCAGCGTTAGAGGTCATGCGAACGCCCATCCTGCGTCGAAATGGATTACGAAACGTCGAATTCTACGGTTTCAGTCGATCCACAGGTAGAGCACGGCTGTTCGGTCGAGTCGAGTGATGTCCCGCAGTGGCGACACTCCCGAATAACGTTCTCATCCATTGAGAGCCACTGTCGCACTATACCTGGGAGTGCCATCTCATCTGTCCTCTCTGACTCAACGCAATAAAAAATTCGGCCTTTTCTTAACCATACATTAAATCAGACGGTATGATAGATTCGACAGTACCCCCAAAGAGACACAGATACCCTAAATCGAACGACTTCACTAAGAAGTTTTCTTGGCCCCCAAGGGGTGCGGGGCGCTCGATAAAAGCGCCCGTGTTCGAAAATCAATGGCGACGAGTTCTAACTCTGCGGTGTCGTTCGACGACTTCGACACCCGGCGTGACGAGATGCACAGTACGATCGAACAATGGATTGACGACCTCACTTCCTTGACTGACGAGGCGAGAACGAGTCAACAGTTCCAAGAGTGGCTAGATGTCCAGTCGAAATTCCATGACTACTCCCATCGGAACACGCTCTTGATTACCGTTCAATGTCCGAACGCGACGAAGGTCGCTGGGTACAACACCTGGCGAACTGAGTTCGATCGCCATGTGAAGGAAGGCGAGAACGGAATCTGGATCTGGGCACCGATCATTACAAAGCAGTGCCCCAACTGCGAGAATTCGCCCAGTTACCACGAGCAAAGTGAGTGTGAATATGACGAGACACCACCTGAAGCATGGTCGAAAGGACTCGTCGGATTCAAACCCACGGCTGTGTTCGATGTATCTCAGACGGAGGGTGAACCACTTCCTGAGCTCGAGACCGAAGCAATCGGAAATGCTGAAAATCTCGTTCCTACTCTTCAAGACGCAGCTGATGAGCTTGATGTGACGGTTCGTATCGTCGACGCTGATGACTGGGAACACGGCAAGGCGAAAGGTGTTTGCAAACAGCGGAGTCTGTACGATCTTCAGCCCATCGTCGAAGTGAAAGCACGGGCAAATCAGGCGGATCTCGCGGTGACGCTCATCCACGAATACGCGCACGCACTGCTACATTTCGATGTTGACGATGCGTGTGAGCGATCGAAACGTGAAGTCGAAGCAGAAGCCGTCGCGTACATCGTTGGTCGATACGTTGGGTTGGACACGAGTGGCTCAGCATTCTACCTCGCAGCATGGCAGGACGATGATTCGGACGCGATTCAAGATCGACTCGGACGAATCCGGACGACGGCAGCGACAATTATCGAGGTAGTCGAAACGAGACGTGAGTACGTGTAGGACCGTTGAATTCGAGCGCCGAATGCGGCTTTATCACCGAGCCAATGCTTGCTATTCAGGTCGATAATCCGTCAGCCGGATCTTTCCTTCAACTTCGTAGATGTGGCCTCGCATGTAGAGTCGTTCGATGATATCTTCGGCAGCAGGCTGCTCAAGCTCCTCACGATCTTTGAGAGTTGCGTAGGCTTGCTCGTACGTGATCTCACCCTCACTCGGAAGTGCACTTGCAAGCGCATCGAGTGATTCTTGCGCAAGTGGCGTGAGTGGCGATCGGCGGTTCGAAATCATCGATATATGCAAAAACACGAAGTAGCGACGTAAATCTTCGGACACAACACAGAGTTGTTTTATTTGATTTCTGTCTATTGCAGAGTTGTAAACAGGTCGATTCACCAAATGCTCTAATCCAATCTAATTCTTTCCTCACAGACACTATCTTAGCGGATGTCAATAACGGCAACCACTCGATAGAGGATTATTGACTTGATTATGTTGTAGCAAGTGCCTTTGACAGAGTAGATCATAGCTCCCAGAGTGAATAACATTAAACTAACATCTAAACATACCAAATCTATATTTTAAATAGTAATCAGAGAGAATAGATTAAATAATCATTTTGGTTGTGGTTCAGAATTCGATTACTGAGGCTTAAATAGAGACATCTCAAATATACGATAGATTTAATATTAACTCTATAAGAAACTCAGAATAGTACCATGGATGAAAAGTAAAGCAAGTTAGTTCGGTAGTTCCTTCCGTTCCCGTTCGCACGCGCGGCCAGCACGAGAACCCGTTAAGGAAGTCACAATCGCAGTTTTCTGATTCGGCAACGTTGTCGTCCTCGGATGGAAATGTCTCGAGCGTCCGGTTGTCGGTTGCGTTCTCGACAGTGGCCATGTATTTGCAGAATACATTCCGGTGGATGTGATGCGGACAGATACAGACCACCAGTTCTGCGGTCACGCCGTTGATGGAGACCGTGTATTGGTACTTAGCAGGCTGGTCGTGACTTTCATTGGTGACTACGACGAATCCTCGGGAGCTTTGATATCGAAGGAAAACTGTTCCCACTATGCGCGGTTCTGTGCTGTCTCAGCAGGTTTGGGTCACGTGATTGCGGCAAATATTGTTAGAGTCTATGTTGGGACAACACCGTTAGTCAACTCATTGCACTCTAAATGACGTGAGATAAGATGTTGCTCGCCATTCTTTCAAGTAAAGGCCTGTCATAGCTGTCGGAGAGAGTAGTCGTGAGAGTGAGCGATTAAAGGATGAAGTTCTTCCCTCAAAGTGTATGGTGTTACAATTGTTGATCGCAGCGGTTGTCGGAATCGGCCTTGGAATCTTTCTCCAGAAAGGCCGATTTTGTTTCGTCCACGCGTTTCGCGACCTATTCGCATTCAAGGATTCGCGAGTGACAAAGGGCGTTCTCGCAGCCACGACGATCACAATGCTGTTCTGGAGCATCGCCTACGAACTGGGCCATTACCAGAAATTTTGGACGCCTGGTTGGGGCCTAACCGGCCTTATCGGCGGCTTCATTTTCGGAGTCGGAATGACGTATGCCGGTGGATGTGCCAGTGGTACACTCTATCGGGCTGGACAAGGGTACCTTCACTTTTGGCTCACGCTTGTTTCCATGGGCATTGGATACACTGTGTTCACCCTGTTGTTCCCGACACTTCAGACCGTGTACTTTGATCCGCTGACGTTCGGTGAAGGACTGTCTTTGTTTACCGTCTCGCCGGTTCCAGCACCAATGCTCGCGCTGCTGGTCACGGTCGGCGTTGTCCTTGTGTATTCAACAGTCGTCGGACGCGAGCAACGGAATGGTACCGTCGATCAGACCGTTGCCACCGACGGTGGGCGACGGACGTCCGCAACGGTCGCAGGGTTCCAATCGCTTGTCCATGGGACAAGGCAGTATGTTCGTGGCTTTACAGAAATAGACAACTGGGTTGCTGCATCGAAACGTCCATGGAACCCGATTACTGCCGCACTCGGTATCACCGTTCTTGCGGCTTTGTGGTTTACACAGGTATCCATCGTCGGTGTTACCGGACCTGAAGCTCGCTGGACTGGATACTTGCTTAAACAGGCAGGTCTCGACAGCGGGTCATACACCTACTGGGGATCGGTGCTGTTCAAGGGTGAAGGTGTCAATATCACCGTTGATATGATTATGATCACGGCTGTCATTATCGGCGCGTTCATCGCCGCATACTGGAGTGGTGATTTCTCGATTCGCGTCCCAAAGCGCAGACGTATCCCTAATGCCGTTGGTGGCGGATTATTGATGGGTGCAGGGTCTCGCCTCGCCCCGGGATGTAATATCGGGAACATTTATTCTGGTCTCGCTGAACTGTCGATCCACTCGTTTATCGCGACCATCGGCATTGTCGCCGGTGTATACGTTATGACCCATTGGATATACCGAGATATCGGCTGTGCTGTGTAATGTATCGCACGTCAAGCAACGAATCCAAAAACTACGAAACCATGACCGGACCATCACTAGACGACGTAACGGATAGCCCAGACGAACTAGACGACGAAACGGCAACACAATTGGTCAAAGAAGCCGCAGAGGTGCAAGACATGACCGGCGAAGTCTGTCCGTATCCTCAAGTCGAGGCCAAGAAAGCAGTCCAGCAGTTAGATGAGGGAGCATTACTCGTACAGGAGACTGACCACGTCCCTTCAACTGAGAACGTTCCACGAGCGGTTGGTGACGACGCAGAAGCGAAAGTGTGGAGGAGTGGAAATGGTCTCTATCGCATATATCTCTGGAAACAATGACGGTTGAACAAATCGATCCCACTGATGTCGACACTGAGATTGCCGACGTGATCGATATCAGAGATGAAGATTCCTTTGCGGAGGGACACATTCCTGGGGCAGAGAATGTTCCATTGGACAATCTCGAAGAAGTGGTTGACGAACGAGAGTGGAACGACGAAGTAGTAGTCGCTTGCTACGTTGGTCAGACATCCCAACAGGCGGCTCGTCTTATCGACGCGTACGCTGATGATGTGATTGTTGCAAGCATGTCTGGAGGGTATAAAAAGTGGGATGGCCCACTCCGCCAATCAAACAAGTGACTATAACGATTCTCACAAATAGCAGTTGAGTCCTCAAATATGAGCTCATCTCCCGCCAATAGAGCATGCATATCTCAGCGTCAGTAATTTTATATTTATGAAATTGTAAGAAATTATTCAACAGTCGGTGAGGTATGAGGAATTTCCATTGGCAAACTGCTTGATTTTTCGCGCACCACAAAGCATTTAATTGTGGCAGAAATTATCTAGCATGTGGCGAGGCCGCTCTGACAAGTTCCGGATCTGGTGCCATTACTCCTGGTCCGCCCTTGCCCCGCCACATCCCTCTTTACGACAGATGTGTACCGATTCGTGAGCACTCAGTAGTGGCACGGTCGTTACTGTGCAGATTCGTAATCAGTGAGTCGAAGCTTACCCTCAACTTCATAGAGATGACCATTATTGTGCAACCGTTCGATGATATCCTGAGCGCCCGATCGCCCAAGATCTTCTTTCTCCTCAAGAATTCCATACGCTTGCTCGTGGGTGAATTCTCCCTCGTCTGGGAGTTCTGATACGAGCGCGTCAAGGGCGTCTTGCGCAAGAGGCGAGAGTGGCGATCCTCCCTGCCCAACCATTGGTACTCATCAATTCGCGCACTCGTCATGTAAACCCTTGGATGGGACGTTCTGTTTCGCTAAGAAAAGTCCCGTGACCCAGTCAAATAAAGACGGCATGGACGCATGGGTTTGGAAAGAGTGCAAGATCCCATGCCGTCTGTGGGGTACACGAGCTGCATTTGCGACTGGAATATCCGAACTGAAGTCAGTTCTATCTCGTATGAAGTGAAACAGAACAGAATCAAACTCAAGAGGTGAGGCGAATCTTCCTAGGTTAGTATACCATACTAACGCTCAATGCCAAACACAATCAAACGCTCCGGCGATGTTCGCCGCCGCGTTAATATCTGCTTGGAACTTTGTTGTGTGACTGTCGTCGATTGTACAGCGAATCTCAATTTGTGAATTTCGTTACCCAAGATAGCCGCACGCATGGCAGGTCTGGCTGGCGTCGGCAGGATTCACAGACCGACCTGGTAGTCCTACCTCTGTTACTTTGAGTTGGATTCAACTCTGCCAATCGGGCGAAGTCCAATACTTGCAAACGGCGGTTTATGTACTCGCCGTGCTCTAACCGCTTGCGGTTGAATAACAAGACTTCTAGGACGATAACCAGGTGCTCGGAGGAACGAGCATACTCGATGGCGGTATGAAACACCTAATTACTCCCGTTCTGTTAGAGATACATCTTATCCGCTTTGGTGTCACCATTGAGAAGACCGTTCCATTAACAACGTAGGGTGAGCAGTGTAACAACTTTTTGCCGGTTAAGGGCGTGACGACGGTACTAACGGACGAATTCAAGGATTAACGAGAGGCGCATTTGACGATTCCCCACACCCCTCGTTTTCAGTGAAACCAACTCTCAGTTTTCACCCTTGTGAAAACTGGATCTATTCCACTAGGAAACCCCTCGTTTTCAATGAAAACAGGACCACTAACTGATTCACAACTACTCTACTAGTTTAGCTAGAATAGATAGTAAGTAGTTATGGGTTGCGGCAATTCAGGCGCCTTGATTTGATAACGAAAACCGCGAGCACTGTTTGTATTTTTCACTGAAAACGTGGTGTCCGACAGTGAAGAGTTCATTGTCTTTTTAAGTTCGTGTATTCGAATCAAATCGAGTGGATGCTTACTTGGGTAGTTCACTGAAGGTGTGGGGTGTCTCTCACCACTTTCGTACTACAGACCTCCCCAAAAACATGCCCTCAGTGCTTAATCTACGCCTTTCACTGAAAACGAGGGGAGCTATCGAGAACACTCACTCTTACGCGACTCTGATATGGTTCTTGTCACTGTGTTTGAAGAACCCAAAACGAAGCAGAATATCGTGTCAGATCTTCAAGACGGCTAACCTTTTGTCCATAACTACTGCTTTCAGGTATTTTTCTGTCACACAATTTTGGCTACAGTACGTCGCTACAGCTTCGAAAGTTCACTAGAAGACGATCAACGCTCAGGACGAGGTGGAGTCTGATACTGTTCAATTGTGTCAGACAGAGCTAGAAGCCAGCCATCCTCTGAAACTGTAGAAACATTCATCCAATCAGAAGTTGAGACTGCTGTGCTCAATGCATGGAATGCGCTGATAGACGGATTGGCATTTTGCATGTTGAGACTAACAGCCACACTGAAATTAGGTGTTATCTCGATGGCGTCTCTTTTATCCTGCTACATAACCGTTGGCTACAAGCACTTCCGGTCCCCTAGGATTACCAATTTGACCGACAAACACATTGACATCACTGAGGACAATAGCAAACGATGAATCTGAATGTCAAAGCCGCTGACTTCGTTTTTCAGACCGTTACGGACTTTAGTACGTCAGTTCCGTTCTATCGTGAAACGCTCGGATTAGACCTCGAAACAATCGATGAAGATTATACATCGAAAATACTGCTATGCGAAATCAGACACACAGTCGGCACCACATAATACCGATTCTTCAAATGAGGTATCGGAGTCTACTTGCTGGCGGATAGTAGAGATATGTTTGTGTGGATCATTGAGCTTGATATTGGCCCCACAATTAGCACAGGTCTCGACCCTCGAGGTCATTAATATGCGAGTTGAAATGTGAATACGTTCTACTGATTTTTCTCGCTGTGACACTGAACTCATTACTATCTCTAAGGGTGTGTATGTGTATGAAACACATGGACACGTCACATTTTGCCAGATGCGCGAGCAACTATTGCTAAATATTGGTGATACTGGTCTCATACCCGGAATCGTACGTGAGTACGGGAGACTGGATATTCATGATAGATACCGATAGCGCATACCTCCGTCTTCAGGCGGAGGTCAAGCGGTAGGCAGAGTGCGTCTATTCCTCGTTGCTACAAACGGCTGGATTTCCCACTCCATTCAGTGAATTTAAGGTTTGAGCTTACCATAGTGGGTAGTACGAATGAAGACCACACGGCACGCGACTTACAACCTCAACTACCACACTCCGAGGCGACTATAGTTCGGCATCAAATTGCGAACCCCCCACTATCGAGTGTAGGTTATTTATACGAGTCAGAATGTCAGAGATACCCATGCATATTGGCCGTGTTCGGAGTTTTTTAGCGTCGACCCATCTCTAGATATGATTACTATGTCTGAGAACAGTGCATATGTCGACCTCGTTCATCCAGACGAGGCCGAGGGTCGTGTGAAAGAAATATACGAAGAAATTCTCGCCACTCGTGAAGGCGAAATGGACGAAGAAATGAGCCTCAATAAAATGTGGATGGTATTTGGACAGGCTCCACGTATTCTCGAGCTATTCTGGCCGCATATGCGTGATTCCTATCGAGGAACAAGCCTACCATTCGAGCTAACATCAAAGGTGTCGCTAGTGACGGCAACTGTGATGGAGTGTGAAGGCTGTCGGTTCTTCCATACAGATCGACTCCAGCGAGAAGGAGTCGGTGACAACGAAATAGAACAAATGCGCCAGCGTGAAATCGAAGAGTCGGCGTTCTCAGAACGAGAGTTTGAAATTCTTCGGTTTGCTGAGCAGACGGCTGATGATCCCCACTCGATTTCCGAATCAGATATTGAGCGCCTGCGCGATGTCGGTCTCTCAGAAACGGAGATTGTAGAGCTTATTGATTGTATCGCAGTTCACGTCTATACCGCGGTGTTCCAGGAAGCAACCGGTGTAGTTTCGAAAGGAATGGCCGAACAAGATTATCTTGGACAGGGAACTCTTCCCAATAATGGCGACGATTGAGATATTCACGAGCGATGATTGTGGACAGTGTGAGACCGTAATAGAACGGGCAGAAGAGATTGTCGAAGAGTCGGATGCAAAACTACAGATTCACAATGTAACAGAAGACCGATCGACAGCACTGAACTACGGTATATTTTCAGTCCCAACAACAGTGGTCGATGAAGAGGTAACTCTCCGTGGTGTCCCATCGTATGAAGAACTGAGAGACGCGGTGGAAAACTGACGGATCCGGTCTTTGTTGGATGTCACCGATTGACACAATATTTGCTGCAATCTAGTGTTCCTGGCAATTACGAGTGGTAGTGTGACTGTTTTACTTGTCTAGTCCTATGTGAATTCATGGCACAGATTATTCGAAATCGTGAAGGCAAAATTGCTGCCGGTTTGTTGATTCTATTCATAATCGCAATGAACCCGCCAGTTGTCTACATAGCGAATAGCGCGACCACAACCCTTGGAATGGGAACCCTTTGGCTATACGCCGTAGCGTGGGGCATGTTTGCGATCATCGTTCTCCTATGGGCTGCAAAGCACGATGCGTTTTCATTAACTGAGGAGCAAGTCCCTCCAGAACTTCGTCGGACTGAAGACGTAGACCTATCGACAGGTGATAGCTAATGGTTTCGGCCCAGATAACTATCGCACTCGCCACTATCGGCGTATACTTGCTTTCTACGCTGGTAATCGGGTATCGAAGCCGTAATTCTGGTTCTGGGAATGTCAGTGACTGGATGACCGGTGGTCGAAAACTAGGTGTCCTCGTACTAACGTTCACATACGCATCGACGTATCATTCAGCGTTCGCCTTCCTTGGTGCGGCGGGATTCATGTATGGAAAAGGGATTGGAATCTATATCTCTGGCTATGTTTGGATGGTCGTAGGTGGACTTGTTCTATGGATAATTGGAAGTCGCATATGGCTTGTCGGTAAAAAATACGATTATGTTACCCCTTCCGATTTACTTGGTGACTTCTATAATTCAAAATTCCTTGCTAGGGCAGTGAGTTTAGTACTTGTCGTTTCGACGTTCCCATACATTGCAATCCAAATGATGGGAGTCGGTATTATTTTTGAGACCGCAACAAAGGGAGTTGTCAGTTTTGAGGTTGGCGCTGGGGTCTTACTCCTTGTGAGTATTGTTTATGTCTGGATGGGCGGAATGCAATCGGTTGCCTGGACAGATACTCTCCAGGGTGGATTCATGTTTGTGGCCGTCTGGGTGGCGACCATTGCATTTCTCTTCGGTGCTTACGGAGGCGATCCAACAGCATTCTGGTCATCCCTTGTTTCGAATTTCTCCTCACACGTTACGTTGCCCGGACCAACAGGACTCTACTCACCTGCGTACATCACAAGCTGGTGGGTTGTCCTTGGTGTTGGCCTGATGATGACTCCACATATTTTTTTGCGGTTCTATGCTGCTGATTCTCCACGCACGCTCAAGTGGGTCTCGGTCGCTGGTACTGGCTACTTGATGATTTTCTATATTCCCCTTGCTATTCTTGCACTGGGTGGAGTTGCGCTTGTTCCAAACTTAGCCATACCAGATGCAGTCATACCGACCGTACTCTATGAATATACACCAGTCTGGTTGGCATCAATCATCGTTGCTGGTGCCATCGCAGCAGCAATGAGCACTGCCGACTCACAACTCCATGCAGTCTCAACTCTGGTTGCGCGTGATTGGTACGAGGAGTTCGCAACCGATGTCGACGACGCTTCCGAGACGTTGTTTGCGAAGGGATCAGTCGTCGTGCTTGGTGGTATCGCCTACGTTGTGGCGGTGCAGGATATTGGTTTTATTGTTCAGCTCGCAAACCTCGCCTTTGAGGGTGCTGCACAGATTTTCCCGCTGGTTGTAGGTGCATTTTTCTGGCGACGCTCATCGCGAATCGGTGCTATTGTCGGCTTTACATCTGGAGTCGCTGTTACCGCTATTCTCAAGTTTGGCGTGATCTCGTTGCCAGCTGTATTTCCTGGATTTATGGCCGGTTTCTATGGTTTGGTAACAAATACTGCATTTTTCCTCGCTATCAGTTTCGTCGTGGATACTGTTCCCGAGGAAAATCGTGACCGTATCCAAGGATATGTCGAACAAGCAGTCACACGCCAGTGGACTCAATCGACATCGGCTGACGATTGAACAAATAATCAGGGGCAAGTACTACTGATGAAAACCCTTGGAATAATGCGGACACTCGCTTCACTGGTGGTGTGATGCAAGGGGAGTACACGGCGTGGAAGAATGGGTAGGGGCACAGGAGCCACGCCGTGTCCTGGGTTACGATGACTGCAGATTCCTCTTCGAAGGCGATGAATAAAAAGGTCAGCCAACTAGAGCGGAAGTGAAACGAAACGATGGCTCGCAGGTTGAGTGTTCGCTCACAACAAGACAAGTCGATTCTATTGAGAGAATACGTGTACGACGTACCGCGTACCGAAAGTTAGTGTATTATACTAACCAAGAGCGACCGGCCAAACACGTGAGAGACTCCAGAGAGTAATAGAAACCGACGATTCAAATTCGAAGGGTATCTCATCGTTGTCCACAGTGCCAATACGATCCTTATCTATGAGCCACTCGAAGCACAACAGAACCCTCTCCATAGCGACAATCGGCTCCGCACTCCGGTGTACGAAAACTCCTCTACGTGAAACAGGACAATAATCATGTCTCTTACAAGTGTAATGGTCTCCGTTCCTCTCATTACCGTTTTGAACTACCGTTGTACCGATTATCAACTGCCTTGAGGACACGTCCTAAGGCTTGTCGGTGGACTTGCCGCGTCGTACTCGATATGTACGGGAATACTCTATCCCGAGTGTCGGGCGTTCACGGGTTAGCGACCCTGACTTCGGGGATGGTTGACTGGCAGCCCGTGACTGACAACGCTTAGGGCTGGCCAGTCACTCCGAACGAGGATGGGGACAGGACACGTAAAGATTGGGCACTCAGTCGAGTAGTGACTTTCTTCCTGAGCTCAAGAGTCGGGGTATCGGCCTTAACCGCCGATGAAAAATGTGGGTTCGATCGCCGCATACCACGCCCAGGGTACACTCATCAGAAGGTTCGTCGGTCACACGTCAGACCCCACCGTTTCCGCTAATACGATTACATAAATCAATAAGAAATTTGAGGCTAACACTCTCCCCCCATTGTTTCCAGTAAAACACGGAAGAGGCCGGAAGCAATTTCTGCTGTAGATAATTTCACTAGTATATCTACTCTAGTAACTGAATTTTTCCGAGCCTACGGAGTAACTAGAAGACAAAGACCATAAAACTTTCCACTCATTTAGAGTTTTCTCAGAGAAGGGCAGACACTTCTGGAACAGTTTACTGGAAATAGTGGGGAGGGGGTGTCCCGAGTTTGTACACCATTTCACCTACCCGCCTGCTGCCGATCTCATTCTCTCGGTTAATTAGTGGAAACGGTGGGGTGTACTCTACTTATAAATGACCATTTACTGGAAATACTGGAACACGGTGGTTCATGCTATCGATCCCTTGACGATTTGCTCGCGTGGCTTTACTGGAAATTGTGAAGTCAGTAGTTGCCCCGTTACCTCAACTTTTACTGGAAATGATGGGGTGTCTTGGTGACAGAATCGTCAATGAACTACCAAAGTGGCGGGTTCATCAACATGAGAGCTACCACTCAGAGGAATGCAATCTACAGTGAGGTTGTCAGTAGAAGGCTTTGCCCCTTAACGCGAGTGAGGATCTCACTACTGGAAATGGTGGGGTGTGAATGTATTAGTGGAACCCGGACCCACTAGTGGTTATACTGGAAATAGCGGAAACGTCGGTAGAAACAATTATCATACATGGCTAACTTAATTTGAGATCAGAATGGCTCCTCGATTCCAACCGGATGATACGCTCTACAAGCGACGGAATACACTAAAAGTAGAGTACGTTCCTGATGAGATCGTTGGGCGAGACAATGAAATTGAAGAGTACGAAGCTGCTCTACAGCCGATCATCAACGGTGAGTATCCCGACAATATCTTCATTTACGGGAAGACAGGGGTCGGAAAGACTGCGGTGACGAACTTTCTGCTCAATGAATTGGAAGACTCCGCGGATCACTTTGATGTCGATATCTCGGTCGTCACTGTCAACTGTGACGGTCTCAGCACGAGTTATCAAGCCGCAATCAGCCTTGTTAATAAATTCCGAGAACCCGAACATCATATCGCCGAAACAGGCCATCCACAATCTAAGGTCTATCGCCTTCTCTGGAACGAACTTAACAAACACTCAGGAACCGTCCTTATTATCCTTGACGAGATCGACCATATCTCAGACGATACGTTTCTTTATCAGATTACCCGTGCCGATAACAACGGCTACATCGACAACATTCAGCTCGGTCTTATCGGCATCAGTAACGACTCGACGTTCCGAGAGCATCTCGATGCAAAGGTGCAGTCATCGCTCTGTGAAACAGAGATATCATTCCCACCATACGGAACGGAAGAACTTCAAAAAGTGCTCGAGCAGCGAGCCGAAATTGCATTCCATCAAAACGCGCTTGAGGATGGGGTGATTCCACTCTGTGCAGCGCTCGGTCGACAGGACGGTGGTGATGCTCGACGGGCAATTATGCTCCTTCGAAAAGCCGGCGATCTCGCTCGAACGGAGAATGCAGAAGCAGTCACGACCAACCACGTCGAACGTGCACAGGAGAAACTCGAGGCCCAGCAGAGCATGGACATCATGCGCGATCTTACCGAACATGAGCAACTCACCTTATACGCCCTGATAACACTCGCCGCCGAGAACGCAACCCCGGCCCGCTCACGTATTGTGTACCAGCGTTACAAGGAACTCTGTGAATTTCAAGGGCGTGATCCCCGCACAGCCCGTCGAATGCGGAGCTTCCTCTCTGATTTCGAGATTCTCAATCTTACTCTTTCCCAGATGGAACACCGTGGCCAAGATGGCGGCACGTATCGCGAACACGAGGTCAATCGTGACATTGCGACTGTCGTAGACGCATTGCAAACGGTCATCAGCGAGTTCGGCGCTCATCGGAGTATCATCGAGTATCTCCCTGATTCCGGTGAGGAATTCACTGCGATGTAGCAATTTGTTTGAATCCAGAACGGGCGGAGACAACTTGCAAATCTTCAGTCACTTTTTGGGCATACAGCTCTCTAACTCAACGTTGGAAAACTGGCATCTGTCGTCCCTCTTTGTTCGGCGTTTGCTGCTCAGGATACTGGCAGTACTCGGCAAGCACTCCGTCTTCTCTACCTCGCCGGCAAACGTACTGCCGATAATAGTGAAAAAGAAGTCACCGAAAATCATGTTCGGGGAGCGAAGGAGGAACTCGACCAATCAAAGGTCATCGAAGGAATGCAGAAACTCACTACGCAAGGGCACGCCGTTCTTATCTCACTTGCGAGCCATGCGGCGAAAGGCGAGACACCAGTACGTACTCGTGATCCCATACGTCACCCACTCCACCAGAAGAACTTCCAGCTAATATTATTGATACACTCGATGATTCCTCACCGGAACTTCTCCGTCACGTCGCCGAGTATGCCGAGAGATTAGGCGAATATCGTGAACGCGAAAAACGACTAGCTGAACAAGAGGAGAAACAGGGCGATCAGAATGAGGAACAACCTGCGGATTTCCCCGACGATGTTCCTTTGAAAGCTACCATCACAGTGAAGCAAATTAACGACAATCGCTACTATTACTGGCAGTGGCGAGACAGTGGCAAGATTCGATCAAAATACAAAGGTCAAGTCAATTCGGGCAGCTAGATGGTATCAAGACTGGATTAATCTCGCTCGTATTCCGTTTGAAGTGCATCGAGTTCGTCGGTACGACTGTAGACCATTCTTAC